>JAHFDE010000180.1 GCA_023249165.1 Candidatus Methylomirabilota bacterium
CGTGGCCCTCACCATCGTCCCGATGATGGCCTCCCGGGTCCTGAAGGTGGGCACCGAGGTCTCGCGGTATCCTCGACTGCATCGGATCCTGGACGTCCTGCAGTTGAGCTGGCTGGGGGAGGCGTTCAGCGCTGGCCTCGTTCGCTGCCTCTTCTGGCTGCGCCAGGGCGTGAGGCGCCGCCTCCTCGTCGCCGCCGGGATGACGCTGGGTTCCCTCGGCCTCAGCTTCCTCTTGATGCCCCCCATCGACTACCTGCCGAAGGGGAACCGGAACCTGATCCTCTCCATCGTGAAGGTCCCGCCGGGGTTCAACATGGACCAGATCGATCGCATCCTCGCCGAGCTCGAGCAGCGATACATGCGGAGGCCGGAGATCGAGCGCCTTTTCGCGGTGGTCCGCACCGAGAGCCCTCTGCTCGGGGTCATTGTCAAGAGGGAGTACGCGGATATCCAGGGGATGCAGCGCATGGTCCGCGAATTATGGCAACTGTCCGGCGGGATCCCCGGAGTGCGCGCCGTTTTCGTGACCCAATTGCCGCTGTTCCGGCGGTTCCGGCAACTGGTGGGCGGGACCAATATCGAGATCGATGTGAAGGGGCGCGGCCTCGACGAAGTGCGGGAGACCGCGGCCGCCATCGAGCAGCAGGTCCGCCCCCTGCCGGGGGTGAATTTTGTGGACACGAGCTTCGAGTGGGGCAGCCCGGAATTGCAGGTCACCGTGGATCGGAAGAAGGCTGCGGACCTGGGCCTCGCGGCAGCTGAGGTGGGCTACGCGGTGGAAACGCTCATCGCGGGGACCTTGGCAGGGAGATTCCGGGAGGGGGGGCGGGAGCGGGACCTGACCCTTATCGGGACGGCCCGCGGGGACATGCGGACCCAGGGGCTGGACAATGTTATTTTCTACCCACCGAAGGGGGGGCCGCTTCGCCTGACGGACATCGCTGCCGTCCAGGAGGCGGAGGGGCCGACCAGGATCGAACATATCGACCGCGATCGCGCCATCAAGCTGACGGTGAACATCAAGGATGAGGTGCCCCTGCAAACCGCCATCGAGACCATCAACAGCCAGGTGCTGTCCCAGGTCCGCCGGCAGCTCCCCCCGGGGTACAGCATCAACGTCACCGGCCAGGCCCGGGATTTGGATCAGACCTGGGACTCGCTCAAATGGTCCTTCCTACTGGCGCTGGTCATCACCTACCTGGTGATGTGCTCCCTGTACGAGTCCTTCACCTATCCCTTCATTATCGTCTTCAGCATCCCGCCGGCGATGATCGGCGGGGTGTTGGGTCTGCGGATCATGCACACCATCGAACCGACGGTAAAGATGGACATCCTCGCCATGCTGGGGTTCATCATCATGGCCGGCGTCGTGGTGAACGCCGCGATCCTGCTGGTCGAGCAGGCCCTGAACCACATGCGGGAGGGGATGGCGCCCCAGGACGCCATTATCGAAAGCGCCCGGAATCGGCTGCGCCCCATCTTCATGACCGCGAGCAGCATCTTCGGCTTTCTCCCGCTGATCATATCGAGCGGCCCGGGCTCAGAGCTGTACCGGGGGATGGGCGCCGTTCAGCTCGGGGGCATGACGCTCTCAACCCTGTTCACCCTTGTCCTGGTCCCCACGGTCTTCTCCCTCTGGGTCGACGCCGAGTCGGCCCTCCTCGCGCTCCGCGGGCGAAAGCGCAAGCGGGAGGAAACACCCGGCGGGCTGGCCCCCGGCGTGCCGGAGACCCCGGAGGCGGCGGGCAGTCATCAGCCTGCGGAACCCGTCGCGGCCGCCGTGAGCGACGGCCCGGTGCACCCGGATCGCGACGATGTTTTTCCTTGATTGCAAGCCATTGCATCCACTAAGATGAGCCGCATTTCGCCGCTGCCGGGGTCTCGATGACGGGAGTGCTTATCACTCTCTATGAAAAGGATCAGAGATTTATTCAACCATCACGAGAGGACGTATTCGTTTGAACTCTTTCCGCCGAAAACTGACAAGGGCTTTGAAAATCTGCTGAAGACCATCGCGCTGCTCTGTGAGCTGAAACCCGATTACATCTCTTGTACGTATGGTGCCGGTGGAGGGAATCGAGAAAAAACCTTTGATGTCGTCCAACACATCGAAGCACGACATCACGTCATTGGTATGGCGCACCTCACCTGTGTTCTCAATACAAAAAACGATATCGCGGCAATCGTGGAAGACATTAAATCCCGGGGAATCAGAAATATCTTGGCCCTGCGCGGTGATCCCCCCAAGGATCAGCCGGACTGGCAACCGACCGAGGACAATTTCAAATACAGTAGTGAACTCGTTGCGTTTACCCGTGAGAAGTTCGGTGATTATTTCGGAATTGCGGTGGCTGGATTCCCCGAGGGACATGTTCTGTGTCCGGACAGAGACAAAGATGCAGAATTTCTCAAATTGAAGATTGACGCCGGAGCTGATTTTGTCATTACGCAGTTGTTCTTTGATAACAAGGATTATTTCGCGTACATCGAGAGGCTACGCACAATTGGTGTTAAAGTGCGAGTGATCCCGGGCATTCTGCCTATTACAGATTATCGGGCTTTGCAGCGATTCTGTGCGGTATGCGGCGCAACCGTCACCGACGAAGTGAAAAAAATCTTTGAACCGTTACAAGATGACCAGGGTGCTACGTTACAGGCTGGTACTGAGTTTGCCATCCGCCAATGCCAGGAACTCTTGGGTGGCGGTGCTCCTGGGATTCATTTCTATTGCCTCAACAAGGTGCATCCAACTGCCGAGATCTTAGAAGCTGTGAGATAACCGGAAAAGGAGGTGCACGTGCCAGAGAGACTCGAGAAGCTGATCAAGAGCGTTAAGGTCATTCTTGGCGAGCGAAAGCGACTGGCGCGGGTCGAGAGGAAGGTCATGGCGGCCCTGAACAGCGCCCTCGGCAAGATCGGCTACATCGTGGTTCCAGTGGAGAGGGCCGCCCCGGGGAGGCGTCGCCGCGGAGGACGCAAGGCCGGCAGAGCACGCGGCCGCCGTCAGATGCGCCGGCGTCGCCGCCGCGCTCGCGCCAAACGGGCCTAAGGTCGGCTCAGGCTCGGTCCGGTCGCACGAAACGGGTCACCAGCCAGGTGACCGTTTCTTTTTTTGGAGCCCGGTTGCAGCGCGAGATAGCCCCGCCGGCGGTTATCTTGGCCGCTTCCGTGCCATTTTGACCGAAAGGTGGCGGGGGCCATTGAAAACATAGAAATTGTGGCCATTTCCTCGATGTGGTCTGAAGATTGCATGACAAGTTGTCATGGCCCTTGGGAATGGTTGATTTCGAGGGCATTCGGAAAGGGCGATGATGGACGACCGTGACGAATTGACGCAACTCGAAACACTGGCATCCGCCGATGATGGTGAAGATGCCGGGCTGCTGCACGAAACGAACGGAGGCAGACGGCGTTACCGCCGGTGGATCATCCGGGGCGGCCTGAGCGGGTGCATCGACGCCGCGCATGAGGCCTCGTTCGTCAATATCAGCCTGGGGGGGGCCCTGATCGAGCACTCGAGGACGATCCGGCCAGGGAGCATCGCGTTCCTGACCCTCGCCTTCCAAGGGCAAGAGGTAGGGCTCAAGTGTCGGGTGGTCCGCTCAGAGGTCCATCGCTACGGCGTCAGGCCTACCGAGGAGAGACACCTGGTCTATCGGTCTGGTCTTGAGTTCGTGGGCACCTCCGAGGCGTCC
>JAHFDE010000053.1:0-5584 GCA_023249165.1 Candidatus Methylomirabilota bacterium
TTCGAGATGCTCGGCAACTTCTCCTTTGGCGACTACTTCAAGGAGGGGGCCATCGCCTACGCCTGGGAATGGTTCACGGTCGACCTCGGTCTGCACCCCGAGCGGCTGTGGGCGACCATCTATACCGATGACGACGAGGCATTCCAGTTGTGGCAGAAAATCGCCGGCCTGCCATCCGAGCGGATCGTCCGGTTGGGGGAGAAGGACAACTTCTGGGCGATGGGCGATACCGGCCCGTGCGGGCCATGTTCCGAGATCGTGATCGATCAGGGGTCCACAGTCGGGTGCGGCCGCCCCAACTGCAGCATCGAGTGCGACTGCGATCGATACCTGGAGCTGTGGAACCTGGTCTTCATGCAGTTCAACCGGGACGCCAGCGGAACGCTCACCCCGCTGCCGAAGCCGAGTATCGACACCGGGGCAGGCCTCGAGCGGATCACCGCCGTCGTCCAGGGGGTATCCAGCAACTTCGATACGGATCTCCTGCGCCCCCTCATCAGCGTTGTGGAGGAGCTCAGCGGGCGCTCCTACGGCGCGAAGGAGCGGGATGATATCTCCATGCGGGTCATCGCCGATCACGCCCGGGCGGTGACCTTCCTGCAAGGCGACGGCGTCTACCCCAGCAATGAAGGGCGAGGATACGTGCTCCGGCGCATCGTCCGGCGGGCCCTGCGACACGGGAAACTCCTGGGCCTCGAGGGACCGTTCCTCGCGCGGATGACGGGACGTGTGGTCGATCTTATGAAGGGACAGTACCCGGAGCTTCAGCAGAGCCGCGACCGGGTGGCGCGCGAGACGCTTGCCGAGGAAGAACGCTTCGGCCACACCCTGCGGATGGCCATCCCGCGCCTCGAGGAGGCCATCGCAGAGGCGAAGGCGGTTCGCGGCGAACACCGTCTAGGCGGCGAGATTCTCTTCAAGCTCTACGATACCTACGGTCTGCCCCGCGACATCGTCGATGAGATTGCCAACGAACACGGGATCCGGTGCGCCTGGGAGGACTTCGAAAAAGAGCTTGAACAGCAGCGGGACCGGGCGCGCCTCCACGCGGCCGCCTGGTTCAAGGGAGCCGAGATTGCCCCCATCGTGCAGGATCTGGCCCTGTCCACCCCGACCTCCTTCGTGGGGTATGACCAGTCGAGAGTCGAGGCCGAGGTGATCGCCATCGTGAAGGCGGGACAGCCGGGCGAGGCCATCACCCAAGGCGAGGAGGCGGAGATCATCCTGGACCGCACCCCCTTCTATGCCGAGGCGGGAGGACAGGTGGCCGATCTCGGCATCGTGGAGGGAACGCAGGGCGTGGCGGAGATTGTGGACGTCCAACGGCCCCTGCCGACCGTCACGGTCCACCGGGTCAGGGTGGTCCGGGGGGTGATTCGCAAAGGAGAGCGCGTGCTGGCCGCTGTCGATGAGGGGCGCCGGAGGTTGATTGTCAAGAACCACACAGCCACGCACCTGCTTCATGAGGCCCTGCACCGGGTCCTTGGCGATCACGTCCGACAGGAAGGTTCCCTCGTCGCCCCCGACCGCCTCCGCTTCGACTTTCGCCACTTCGGGCCGCTCACCGCCCCCGAGATCGCCCGCCTCGAACGGATGGTCAACGAAGAGCTCTGGTGGAACCTCCCGGTGATGATCGAGGACGGGGTTCCCTACGAGGAGGCCCTCGCCCGGGGTGCCAAGGCGTTTTTCGCCGACAAGTACGCGGATCGGGTCCGGGTTGTCGCGGTGCCCGGCTTCGGGCTTGAGCTGTGTGGAGGCACCCATGTCCAGGCCATCGGCGAGATCGGGATCTTGAAGATCGGGAGTGAGGGCAGTGTGGCGGCCGGCACACGCCGCATCGAGGCGTACACCGGCCCCGGGGCCTACGATTACCTCCTGAAGGAGGAGGCTGCTCTTCAGGAATCAGCTGAGGCGCTCAAGACCCGACCGCTCGACCTGCCAGAGAAGGTGGACAGGGTGAGCCGGCGTGGGGAGGAGCTGGAGCAGGAGATCCAGCGACTGCGGAGCCGTCTTGCGGTCACGCTCGTCGAAGAGCTGCTGAAACGGGTCGAGACGGTCGAAGGACTTCGCGTCATCTGGGGACGGGTCGAGCACTTCGACCAGAAGGGGCTTCGTGACCTGGTAGACCGGCTCCGCGCCAAGCTTGGCACGGGGGTCGTTGTTCTGGGCACCCCCATTGATAATCGGGTTGGATGGGTGGTCGGGGTCACGGGTGACATCGTGCCGCGGGTCCATGCCGGCCAGCTTGTTCGAGAGTTGGCGCGCATGACCGGAGGGGAGGGGGGCGGCCGGGCCGACCTCGCCGAGGCGGGAGGGAAGGACCCCTCCAGACTCGACCACGCCCTCGCTCAAGTTCCGAGTCTCATCCGGCGGCTGCTCAGCCATTAGTGCCGTTCCAACTCATTGGGCCGAAGGCGGGTAAGGCCTGTTCCGACCTACGAACGGGCCGAGGATGGCAGCGAGCCCGCACTTAGCACGGCACGCCTCTGTACTGCGTGGGAAAAGTTGGAACGGCACGAGGGGATCTTGAAATACGGGCGACAGCGTGGTATACAGGGCGTCTCGGAGGTTGCAATCGCTTGGGTGTTGGGGGACAGGGAAGGACGTTCGCCATAGCCTCCGAGGGGTGGCCCTTCATCCTTCCCCTGCTGGGAGGGGCGTTGGTCCTCTGGATGTTTGGCCTTCAGGGGGCCGGCCTCTTCCTGGTGTTGCTTGCCGGAGCGGTGTGCTTCTTCTTTCGGGACCCAGAGCGGCGCCCCCCCGGCGAAACCGGGGCGATTCTGGCCCCGGCTGATGGACGGGTCGTTCGGATCGGACCACCCGTGGACGGACGACGGGGGACCGAGATCAGCATTTTTCTCTCCCTCTTCGATGTCCACATCAACCGCGCTCCGTGCGCCGGCCGGATTGCGGAGGTGGTTGCCAGCCGGGGGACGTTCAGGGTCGCGTGGAAGGCTGAGGCCTCGCAGGTAAACGCCCGGACCCTGATTCGCATTCAAGGAGATATCGGGGACATCTTCGTGCGACAGGTGGCTGGCATTTTGGCTCGGCGGATCGTCACGTGGGTTCGACCCGGGCAAGAGGTACGGGCGGGAGAACGGATCGGCATGATCCGTTTCGGCTCCCGGGTGGATCTGCTTCTGCCCGAGGGGGTGCGTCCGCGCGTGCGAATCGGGGAGCACGTGCGAGGCGGTGAGAGCATCATTGGGGTGGTCGCATGAAGCGGGAAGGGCGGCGCCGCGGGGTCTACATCCTGCCAAGCATCCTGACCATCGGGAATCTCTTCTGCGGATTCTACGCCATTATCGCAGTCTCTAAGCATGACTACTCCAAGGCGGCGTTAGCCATCATCATCGCGCTCGTGGTCGATTTCCTGGATGGGGCGGTCGCACGGATCGCAAAGGCCACCAGCGATTTCGGGGTGGAGCTGGACTCGTTGGCCGACCTGGTTTCCTTTGGGGTCGCCCCCGGGATGCTGGCCTACGTGTTCGCCATGCGGCCCTTCGGGCGCATCGGATGGCTGGCGGCCTTCCTCTTTGCGGCGTGCGGGGCGCTCCGCCTGGCCCGGTTTAACGTGCAGACCAGGAAGCTCGACAAACGCCACTTCGTGGGGCTCCCCATCCCGGCAGCGGCAGGGATCATCGCCTCGACCGTCCTCTTTCTCGGCGATGACCCCTCCCTCAAGATTCTCGAGGTGCAGGTCCTTTCGGCGGAGGTCACCTCGGCCCTCATCGTGGTTTTGGTCGCGGCCACCGCCTTTCTCATGGTAAGTAAGGTCCGGTACCGCTCCCTGAAAGAGATTGATATTGCCCGACGGCGTCCCTTCACGATTCTCGTCAGCCTGCTCCTGGCCATGCTGATCATTGCCTCGGAGCCGAGCCTCCTCCTCTTCGGCCTTTTCTTCCTCTATGCCCTCTCCGGTTTCCTCCGCTACCTCCCCTTCGGGCGCAGGCGCGTCCTCCTTGGTGAAGAGCTCGAGCTTACGCCGGGGGAGCCTCGCTCCCCGTGAGGGAGGGTTCCCCCGGCGTGCACAGCACTCATTCTCATTCGTCGATGGATCGGACAGACCCCCAGGGTCATCGTGTCCACACGGTGATGTCGTACAGGCATGACGAGAGGAGAAAGCGATGGCGACGCGGATTTTGATCTTTGACACCACGTTACGCGACGGAGAGCAGTCTCCCGGGTACAGCATGAATACACGGGAGAAGCTGGAGCTGGCCCGCCAGCTGGCCCGACTGCGCGTTGATGTCATCGAGGCGGGGTTCCCCATCGCCTCCCCGGATGACTTCGAGGCCGTCAAGGTCGTCTCCCAGAATATTCGGGAGGGGATCACGGTTGCCGGCCTGTGCCGCACCCGGGAGCAGGACATCGACCGGGCCTGGGAGGCCCTGCAGCACGCGGAGCGGCCCCGGATCCACACCTTCATCGCCACCTCGGACATCCACATGCAGTACAAGCTGAAGATGAGCCGGGAGGAGGTGATGGAGGCGGCGGTCCGGGCCGTGCGGCGGGCCCGCGGGTACACGGACGATGTGGAGTTCTCGTGTGAAGATGCCTGCCGGACGGATCCGGATTTTCTCTGTCAGATGGTCGACGCGGCCATCAAGGCGGGGGCGACGACCATCAACATTCCGGATACGGTGGGATACGCCATGCCGTGGGAGTATGGGGAGCGGATTCGCACCCTCATGGAGCGCGTCCCCAACATCGACAAAGTAATCGTGAGTGCCCACTGCCATAATGACCTGGGCCTGGCCGTTTCAAATTCCCTGGAGGGGATTCGGCAAGGGGTACGACAGGTGGAGTGCACCATCAACGGCATCGGGGAGCGAGCGGGAAACGCCTCGCTCGAAGAGATCGTGATGACCATCCGGACTCGGCGCGACCTCTTGAATGCGGAGACGGGGGTGAACACCGAGGAGATCTACAAGACCTCGAAGCTGCTCACCACCATCACGGGCGTTCCGGTCCAGCCGAATAAGGCCATTGTCGGCGCCAACGCCTTTGCCCATGAGGCCGGCATCCACCAGCACGGAATGCTCTCGCACGCGCTGACGTACGAGATCATGACGCCGCAATCGGTGGGGGTGCCGCAGAGTCGCCTGGTGCTGGGCAAGCATTCAGGCCGCCACGCGCTCAAAAAGCGACTCCAGGACCTGGGGGTCGATCTCAACGAAGAGGATCTCAACCGCGCCTTCGTCCGCTTCAAGGAGCTCTGCGACAAGAAGAAGGAGGTCTTCGACGATGACCTGCTCGCCATCGTGGAAGAGCAGGTGCTGGCCACTCCCGAAACCTACGTCCTCGAGCACCTCCAGTTCGCCAGTGGGACGAATATGATCCCCACGGCCACGATCCGCCTGAAGAAGCACGATGAGATCTTTCAGGAATCGGGATGGGGCGACGGGCCGGTCGATGCGACCTTCAAGGCTATCGATCAGATTACCGGAATCCACCCGAGGCTGAAGGACTATAGCATCCGGGCGGTCACCTCGGGCAAGGACGCCCTGGGAGAGGTGATGGTCTCCATCGAGGTTGACGGCCAGACGGTCATCGGCCGCGGGACCTCGACGGACGTGATCGA
>JAHFDE010000053.1:5684-12667 GCA_023249165.1 Candidatus Methylomirabilota bacterium
TGAAGGACTATAGCATCCGGGCGGTCACCTCGGGCAAGGACGCCCTGGGAGAGGTGATGGTCTCCATCGAGGTTGACGGCCAGACGGTCATCGGCCGCGGGACCTCGACGGACGTGATCGAAGCCAGCGCCAAGGCGTATCTGAACGCGATCAACCGGGTCGTCGGACGCCAGGCGCCCCCCGCCAAGGAGGTGCGTCAGGGTGTCTGATGCGAGCGCCACTCACGAGTGGCCCACCGCTTGTCCATGGCGGTGAAATCTGCGAGAATACCATCATATGGGTGAGACCCTGCTCGACAAAGTCTGGCGTGCCCACACCGTGAAGATGCTCCCCTCGGGACAGACGCAGCTCTTCATCGGGCTGCACCTGATCCACGAGGTGACGAGCCCCCAGGCCTTCCAGATGCTCAGGGAGGCGGGGCTCAAGGTCCGTTTGCCGGAGCGCACATTCGCCACCATTGATCATATTGTCCCGACCGCCTCGCAGATGCGCCCCTTCGGCGACCTCTTGGCCGAGGAGATGACCGTCCATCTGGTCAGGAACTGCCAAGAGTTCGACATCCGGCTCTTCGATCTGAACAGCGGCCGGCAGGGCATCGTCCATGTCATCGGGCCGGAGCTGGGTCTCACCCAGCCGGGAATGACCATCGCGTGCGGCGACAGCCATACCTCGACCCACGGGGCGCTCGGGGCGCTGGCCTTCGGGATCGGCACGAGTCAGGTGCGGGACGTGCTGGCGACGCAGTGCCTGGCGATGGCCAAACCGAAGCTGCGCCAGATCCGGGTCGAGGGATGCCTCGCGCGCGGCGTCTACGCCAAGGACGTGATCCTCTCCATCATCCAGCGGCTGGGTGTGAAGGGCGGCGTGGGCTACGCCTACGAGTACGCCGGGTCGGCCGTTGAGGCCATGTCCATGGAGGAGCGCCTCACCATCTGCAACATGAGCATTGAGGGGGGTGCCCGGGCGGGCTACGTCAATCCCGACGCGACGACGTTCGATTATCTCAAGGGACGCTCCTTTGCGCCGCAGGGAGGAGCCTTCGATCGGGCGGTGGCCTGGTGGAGGAGCATGGCGACAGAACCGGGGGCCACCCTCGACGACGTCGTCACGTTGGATGGAGGGTCGATCCAGCCTGTGGTGACGTGGGGGATCAATCCTGGGCAGTCGGTGGGGGTCGGGGACCGGATCCCGAATCCGGCGGAGGCGCCGGAGACGGACCGCGCCGCCTGGACAGAGGCACTGACCTTTATGGATTTCAAGCCGGGTCAGCCGATCGCCGGGACCCGCATCGACGTGGCCTTCATCGGCTCCTGCACGAATGCGCGCCTCTCAGACCTGCGGGCCGCCGCCCAGGTCGCTCGGGGGCGGAAGGTGGCGAAGGGAGTGCGTGCACTGGTAGTCCCCGGTTCGCAGGCCGTCGCGGCGGCGGCCGAGGCCGAGGGGCTTCACGTGATCTTTCAGGAGGCCGGATTCGAGTGGCGCAAGGCAGGCTGCTCGCTCTGTCTCGGTATGAACGAAGACAAGCTGAAAGGCCGCGAGATCTGTGCCTCCTCCAGCAATCGGAACTTTAAAGGACGGCAGGGCTCTCCTATGGGGCGGACACTCCTCATGAGCCCGGCCATGGTGGCGGCGGCGTCTATCGCAGGGGAGGTCGTTGACGTGCGCGAGTTGCTCCGGTGAGTGGCGACAGCGTTCGGCGGCAGATCGTCGGCCGCGGGATTCCCCTGCCCGGCAACGACATCGACACCGACCGAATCATCCCCGCCCGGTTCCTCAAGAGCGTCACCTTCGAGGGGCTTGAACAGCACGTCTTTGTGGACGATCGCCTGCAGGCACCTGACCATCCCTTCAACGAGGATCGGTACCAGGGGGCATCGATCCTCGTGGTGGGGCTCAACTTCGGGTGCGGTTCCTCCCGGGAGCACGCACCAGAGGCGCTGAAGCGCTGGGGCATCCGGGGGATCGTGGGGGGATCGTTTGCGGAGATCTTTTTCGGGAACTCTACGGCCCTCGGTATCCCGTGTCTGACGGTGGCCCCACAGGATGTCGAGTGGTTGATGGGGACCGTCGCGCACCATCCCGAGCGCGAGATCGTGCTCGACGTGGAGGCCCAACGGGTGCGCTTGGGCGACCGGACCATCCCTGCCCGGCTTCCCGACGCGGCCCGGAAGCAGCTCCTGACAGGCACGTGGAACGCCACCGCCGTCCTGTTGGAGGCGGGTGAGGGGATCGAGCGGGTGGCGAAGGACCTCCCGTACCTCCGCGGCTATTAAGCCGCGCGGTTCAGGGTTCAGAGTTCGGGGTGAACTATGAACCCTGAACTCTGAACGGGGTGTGAGAGCGAGCGAAGCGATGGGCAAGACAGGGTATCGGGTGGCGATTGCGGGGGCAACGGGGGCGGTGGGGCAGACCATGCTCTCGATCCTCGCCGAGCGGAACTTCCCGGTGCGCGGCCTCCGACTCCTGGCCTCGGAGCGGTCGGAAGGGAAGGTCCTCCACTTCAAGGGAGAAGAGGTCAAGGTCGAGCGACTGACGGAGCGCTCCTTCGAGGGAATCGAGCTGGCTCTATTCTCTGCGGGCGCCAGCCGCAGTAAAGAGTTTGCTCCGGAGGCGGTCAGGGCGGGCGCGCTGGTGGTCGACAACAGCTCCGCCTTTCGGATGGACCCCACCGTCCCCCTCGTGGTCCCTGAGATCAACCCCGGGGCGGTCCGGCGTCACAGTGGGCTGATCGCGAATCCCAATTGCACCACCGTCGTGACGGTCATGGCTTTGAAGCCGCTCCACGAGGCAGCGACGGTCAAGCGCGTCATCGTGTCGAGCTATCAAGCGGTCTCGGGGGCGGGGGCCCAGGCTCTCGAAGAGCTCAAGCAACAGATTCTCGCATGGGTGAAGGGGGAGCCGGCGGAATCCAAGGTCTTTCCGCATCCGATCGCCTTTAATCTCATTCCCCAGGTGGATGTATTCGAGGCCAGCGGCTACACCCGGGAGGAGATGAAGCTCGTCCATGAGACCCGCAAGATCCTGGAAGATGAGACGATCCGCATCGCCGCGACCACGGTCCGGGTCCCCGTCTGGGTCGCCCACTCGGTCTCTGTGACCGCGGAGACAGAGCGGAAGGTGACGGTGGAGGAGGCCCGAAGGCTCTTCGCCAGCTTCCCCGGTCTCAAGCTGTGGGACGATCCGGCCAACCGCCAGTACCCCATGCCCATCGTCGCCACGGGGAAGGATGAGTGTTACGTCGGCCGAATCCGGGAAGATCTTTCAAGCGATAGGGGACTCACCTTCTGGGTCGTAGGGGATCAGCTCCGGAAGGGGGCGGCGCTCAACGCCATCCAGATCGCCGAGTTGGTCTTGGGGGTGAAGAGGTAGGTCCTCGGCTCGTGCAGAACCTCACGTTGACCCTGGAATATGACGGAACCGCGTATCACGGCTGGCAGGTCCAGCCGGGGCTGCCAACCATTCAGGGGGCCCTCGAGGAGACCATCAAACGCATTTCAGGCGAGGAAGTCCGGGTCATCGGCGCCGGGCGGACCGACGCAGGGGTCCACGCCCTAGGCCAGGTGGCCAACTTCCGGACGAGCAAGGGTCTCGCCCTCGACACATGGCGGCGGGCCTTCAATGGCCTGCTCCCGGCCGACATCGTGGTGCACCGCGTCGAACATGCGCCTGACGAGTTTGACGCCCGCCGATCCGCCACGCGCAAGACCTACCGGTACTCCATCTGGAACGCCCCGTTCCCGTCTGCCCTCGAGCGACACTGTGTTCTTCATATCCCCGATCCTTTGGACGTTGCCTCCATGGCCCAGGGGGCGACGTTCTTGATCGGCGAGCACGATTTTTCCGCCTTCCGGGCGGCCGACGACAGCCCGCCCCATCCCGTGCGCCGCGTGGTCGAGGCGCGCTTCGCACAGGAGGCGAATCGCATCCACTTTATCATCACGGGAAACGGCTTCCTGAAACACATGATCCGCATCATCGTGGGGACGCTGCTCGACGTCGGCAGAGGCAGGCTCAGCCCTGAAGACCTGGAGCGAATCTTGCACTCGAAGGACCGCCAGAAGGCTGGGCGGACGGCGCCCCCTCACGGCCTATGCCTCGTAGAGGTGATGTATTAGATGGCTATCACTGGAAATCCTCTCGCCATAGCACGGGAAATTGGAGACGGGTTTCACTCGCTGACCACGGCATCCCTGAAGAGGTACACGCCCGCCGACCTGAAGACCATCAACACCAGCCTCCAACAAGTCCTCCGAGACGCCCGGGGAGAGACGCCTCCGCCAGGCGACGCCGAGGCGATCCGAAAGAAAAACCTCCGACTCCAGCGCCTGAATACCGCCGTTCTGACGCTCGCCAACTACTGCCGCCAACAGCGCATTCCCATCTGAGGGCTCGCGCGCGCCGTGCCGCCTCAGCGAGGCGGGGTGCCGATCTGTGCTCTCCAAACCGCGCAGGGGAGTAGGCACGGTCGAGGGCCGGGAGTTGCGCCGACCCAAGGCCTGTGCTATCTATAGGCGGATACAGCACGGGAGAAAGGATCGGCATGGCCAGATCGTACGACTTCAAGGGCGTTGAGGCCGGGGTGCAGCGGGTCTGGGAGGAGCGGAAGGCCTTCCGGGTGACGGAAGACGCCACACAGCCGAAATACTACTGCCTGGTGATGTACCCCTATCCTTCCGGGAAGATCCACATGGGGCACGTCCGCAACTACGCAATCGGAGATGTCGTGGCGCGGTACTTCCGGATGCGCGGCCACAACGTGCTCCACCCGATGGGATGGGATTCCTTCGGCCTGCCGGCAGAGAATGCGGCCATCGAACACGGGGTGCATCCGGCGACCTGGTCGGTCGACAACATTACGTATATGCGGACGCAGCTCAAGCGGATGGGCCTCTCCTACGACTGGGATCGCGAGATCACGTGTAGCGATCCCGAGTACTATCGGTGGAATCAATGGCTCTTCCTCAAGATGTTTGAGAAGGGACTCGCATACAAGCGACCGGCCTTCGTCAACTGGTGTGACGTCTGCCAGACAGTCCTTGCCAACGAACAGGTGGAAGGAGGGCGGTGCTGGCGCGACGACTCGGTCGTCATCCAGAAGGAGCTGGATCAGTGGTTCTTGAAGACCACCGCCTACGCCGAGGAGCTCCTCACGGGCCTGGATCGATTGCCAGGCTGGCCCGAGCGGGTCAAGACGATGCAGCGGAATTGGATCGGGAAGAGTGTCGGCGCCGAAGTGGACTTTCCGATGGTGACCGGCGGCCCCCCCATCGCTATCTTCACGACCCGGCAGGATACCCTTTACGGGGCGACCTTCATGGTGCTGGCGCCGGAGCATCCACTGGCCCGGGAGCTGGCCCGCGGAAGGCCGGAGGTTGAAGGCTTCATCGAGCGGATGCGGACGGAAGACCGCCTGGTCCGGACCGCGGCCGAGACCGAAAAGGAGGGGGTCTTTACCGGCGCCTTCGCCATCAATCCGTTGACCCAAGAGAAGATCCCCATCTGGCTCGCCAATTTCGTCCTGCTGGAATACGGGACCGGCGCCATCATGTCGGTGCCCGCGCACGACCAGCGAGATTTCGAATTCGCCAAGAAATACCGTCTCCCGATTCGGGTGGTCATTGATCCAGAAGAAGGCACCCTCGTCGCCGCGGACCTGGAAAAGGCCTATGAAGGCGAAGGGGTCATGGTGAATTCGGGCCCCTTCAGCGGGTTGCCCAGCGGGGAAGGGCGGAAGGCGCTCGTCCGATATCTGGAAGAGAGGAGAATCGGCAAGGGGGCGGTGAACTATCGGTTGAGGGACTGGGGGATCTCCCGACAGCGGTACTGGGGGACCCCCATCCCCATCATCTACTGTGACCGGTGCGGCACGGTCCCGGTTCCCGAGCGCGATCTGCCGGTCCTGCTCCCCCGGGACGTCGAGATTACCATGAAGGGGGGGTCCCCGCTGGCCCGGGTCGAACGCTTCGTACACGTGAGCTGTCCGACGTGTCACGGGCCGGCCCGCCGAGAGACCGACACCATGGATACCTTTGTCGACTCTTCCTGGTACTTCCTCCGCTTCTGCAGTCCCAAAGAGGAAAGCCGCGCCCTCGATCCCGCGAAGGTGACGCACTGGATGGCGGTGGATCAGTATATCGGGGGGATCGAGCACGCGGTCCTCCACCTGCTCTACGCACGATTCTTTACCCGGGTGATGCGGGACCTGGGGCTGGTTGCGATTGATGAGCCCTTCGCGAATCTCCTCACGCAGGGCATGGTCTGCAAGGAGACCTACCGGTGCCCCACCCATGGGTACCGGCTCCCCGACGAGGTGGATGCCGAGGGGCGGTGCACCACGTGTGGCCAGCCGGTGGAGATCGGCCGGACCGAGAAGATGTCCAAATCGAAGAAGAACGTCGTGGACCCGGACGACCTGATGAATCGCTATGGGGCGGATACCGCCCGCCTCTTTTCCCTCTTCGCCGCGCCGCCGGAGAAGGACCTGGAATGGTCCGACAAAGGGGTCGAGGGGGCCTTCCGGTTCCTCAACCGGGTGTATCGGCTGGTGGAGGGATGGGCGGAGGAGCTCTGCCGTCCGGTGAAACCCGTTTCCTTCGCCGCCCTGACGGTGGGCCGGGCGCTCTACCAGAAGGCCCACCTCACCATTAAGAAGGTGACCGAGGATCTCGACCGGGATTTCCACTTCAACACGGCCATCGCCGCCCTCATGGAGCTCGTAAACAGCCTGGGGCAATTTGATCTCGGCGGCGCGCCAGAAGAACGGGAAGAAAAAAAGACGGTGGCGCGCTTTGCGGTCGAGACCCTGCTCGTCCTCCTCGCTCCCTTTGCCCCCCACCTGGCGGAAGAGCTGTGGCAGCGCCTCGGCCATTCCCGGAGCATCTCCGAAGCATCGTGGCCTGCGTATAGAGCCGAGGTGATTCAGCGAGAGGAAATCCTGGTGGTCGTCCAGGTCAATGGGAAGCTCAGAAGCCGGCTCCTGCTGC
>JAHFDE010000181.1 GCA_023249165.1 Candidatus Methylomirabilota bacterium
ATGATGGGTTGGGCACGCCGGGGGATGGCACGTTCAATACACCCCCTCTCGTCGAGGCAGCGGATACCGGTCGCTTCTTCCACAACAACGCCATTGAAACCATTGAGGGGGCGGTCGCCTTTTATGATGGAGAGGCGTTTAACAATTCCCCATCGGGCCGTGCCTTAGCCGCCGCTGATCCGAATAAGGTGGGAATCGAGCTGGACGGAACCCAAATCGTGGCCATTGCCGCCTTCCTGAGGGTGATCAATGCCCTGGAGAACATCCGGGAAAGCATTGCACAACTGGAGGCGAGTCTCGAGCAGCGTGGAGCCGAGGCGAAGGAGCTCTTGGATCGCGCCATGAGTGAGACGGGCGATAGCATCCGAGTCCTCGAAGGCGGTGGTCTGCATCCCGAAGCCGTGGCCCGTCTGCAAGAGGCGAAGAGGCTGACAAAGAAAGCAAACCGGAGTATTTTTTTCCGACGAAAATTGACTCGCGAGGCCATTGAGGAGCAGCAGCGGGCCAGAGCTTTCCTCGTCGAGACCTCGTAGCCGTCTCCGCGTCACGTGGGACGAGAGAAGGGGGGAGTCGTGAAGCTCAAGCGTGTCATGGGTGTAGTCGCGACGGGCGTATGGCTCTGGAGCGGGATGCTGTCTGCCCATGGACAAAAGGCGACCGAGATGTTCATCCCGATCGGGCAGTCTCCAGGGTTGTCCAACACAATCAGTATCATCGGAACCATCGAAACCATCGATCCTCGAGGTCAAACGATCGCCATCACTGGACCGTCTGGAAGCTGGAGTGCGATGATCACGGGTCGCACGAAGATCTGGTTAGACAAGAGCAAGCTTCGTCTGCCCAACCAGAAGGGGTCGTTCGCGGACCTCCAGAAGGGACTCTTGGTCGAGGTCAAGTACGAAGACCCCGAAGGAAGGGGCAAGGCGAAGGCGGCCGCCGACTGGATCAAGGTACAGATTACGGGGCCGAGTGCGAAAACGGGGGAGACACGCCAATAGTCGTCGCCAGAGCCGGCGAATGCCCTCCCGGAGTTCCGGGGGGGCGTTTTCCTTTTCAGGGACCGACTCGCGATTCAGACGGGCCCTTGACTTGCCACCGACACGTGGTGCAGATTCATATCGGTAACCCAGGGCGGCCAGAGGGGCCATGGGCGGGGAGTCTGCGGTGACGATTGAGGAGCTGATCCAGCGAGCGACGGCCGGACAGAGCCCGGAGTCCCGCACGCTGTTCCGCCCCTCCCTGGTCTATCAGGTGCTTCACGATCCCTTCGGGATCTGGTGCGAATATCATGCCCCGCGCTCCGAGGCCGTGGATGAGACGGGTCGATATGACGAGCTGCGCCGGCAGCGGGGCGTCGCGTACGAGCAGGCCTGGGTCCGGGAACACTTTCCTCACGCGCTCCGGGTGGTGCCGGACTTTGGGTTGAAGGCACTCCGGAACACCCTGCAGGGGATGTGGGAAGGTGTCCCGGCGATTTACCAGCCACAGGTCTGGGATCTCGGGGGCGAGACATACGGCAAGGGGGACCTCCTCGTCCGGAACGACACCCACCCCTCCGATCTCGGTCCGTACCACTACCGGGTGGTGGAGATCAAGCGGGCCCGCACCGCGCAGGACCACCACGTGCTGCAGGCCGCCTTCTACAATCGGATGCTCGGCAAGCTCCAGGGATACACGCCGGGCGAATTGACCGTGGCCCTCAAGGAGGCGACCGCGCTCGTCCCGGTCGCCCCCTGGGGGACGGAGCTGGACGAGATCTTCACGACGTGGAAGGCCCTCCGGGACGGGGCCGTAATCCCTCAGCCCGGGCGGCCGCCCGACGTCACCGATTCCCCGTGGCGAGCGTACGGGCAGAAACTGGTCGAGAGCCGTAAGGATCTGGTGCTCCTGGCCGGGGTCGGCGCCCGGGAGCGGGAGAGACTGCGGGCCGCAGGGATTCAGCGGGTCGATCAGCTCTGGTCCTTGCGGCTGGACCAGGTCTGCGAGATCCTGGGGGAGCATTCCGGGCCCCAAGCCTACTACGTGGCCCAGGCCTACCGGTCGGGCCTTCCGATCCCCAAGCCCGACGCCAGGCTGAGGATCCCGCGTGGCGCGCGGCATCTGTACGTCGACTTCGAGACCTCGGACGAGGTGCATCCAACGGAGCCGCCGCACGTCTATCTTATTGGGGTCTGGGATGCGGAGCGGTGCCGGTACGACAGGTTCCTCGCCCGCGGGGCGCCGGAGGAGGCCCGCATCTTCGAGGAGTTTCTGGCGTATGTGGGGGAGGGCGAGGGGGTGCACCTCTATCACTGGACCGATTTTGAGCCGGGGCAGATGGCGAAGGTCGGCGAGCGGTGGCCTCGCCTGTCCCTGCCCCTGCAACGCCTCCTCACCCGGTGCGTGGACCTGATGCGCGTGGTGAAATCGGCCGTCTATCTTCCCGTTCCCTCGTTCTCCCTCAAATGCGTGGCGCCTGCGCTCGGCTTTCGGTGGCGGCAGGAGGGTTTCGATGCCTTCGAGGCAATGGTCTGCTACTGGGATTATCTGCGGAGCGGGGATGAGTCCGCCATCGCAAAGGCCGTCACGTATAACGAGGACGACTGCCGCGCCATGTGGCATGTCGATCACGAGTTGACGGGGCGTTTCTGTCACTGAGTTACAGCAGCAGGTCTTCTCTGGCAGGGCCGGGGACCGTCGCCGCCGTGGGCCTTCCACAGGCGTCGGTCCCGCTGGCCATTGGAGGTGGGTCGAAATGGTGAAGAAGGTGTCGAAGTCCGAAGAGCAATGGAAGCAAGAGCTCACCCCGGAGCAGTTCTGGGTGTGCAGACGCAAAGGGACGGAAAGACCGTTCTCGGGCCAATACCACGATTGTAAAGAGGATGGCATGTACCGATGCCTCTGTTGTGGAAACGATCTGTTCGATTCCGAGACCAAGTTCGATTCAGGAACCGGGTGGCCGAGCTTCTGGGCCCCGATCAGCCCAGAGCAGATACGCACTGAAGCGGATCACAGCATGGGCATGCGCCGGCTGGAGGTGCTGTGCAGCGCGTGTGACGCCCACCTCGGCCATGTGTTCGACGACGGGCCCCCGCCGACGCGCAAGCGTTACTGCGTTAACTCCGTGGCCCTGACACTCGCAAAGACTTGACACTCCGTAGCCCAGTCAGGGATACTGGGTCCCCCTTGGAATCAGTGAAGGAGTCGGGGCAGGACGCGGGGGTAAGGGGGGGCAGGCGATGAAAACCGTCAGACATGTCTTGCAGGTGAAAGGCCGGCAGACCTGGTCGATTCAACCGGATGCCTCAGTGTACGATGCCCTGAGATTGATGGCCGACAGGGAGGTGGGGGCGTTACTGGTCCTGGACGGGGGAAAACTGGTCGGCATCATCTCGGAACGGGACTATGCCAGAAAGGTGATTCTCAAGGGCAAGTCGTCGTTAGAGACCCCTGTCCGTGACATCATGACCTCCAAGGTGATCTGCGTGCACCTGGAACAGACGATCGAAGAATGCATGGCGCTGATGACGGATAAGCACGTGCGCCATCTCCCGGTAGTCGTCGGTGACGAGGTCGTCGGTGTGATTTCGATCGGGGATCTGGTCAAGGCCGTCATCGCGGAAAAGGATTTTATGATCAAACAGCTCGAGAACTACATTACAGGCGCCCGATAGCAGTCACGTCACGCGTTCCAGCCCCAGCCC
>JAHFDE010000054.1 GCA_023249165.1 Candidatus Methylomirabilota bacterium
GGGCCCAGCGAGCGCGGGATCGAGCCGTGGAACGCATGGCCCGATGGGGAGATGAGTCGATCGATGTCCTGCGCGCCCAGGCGTCCCTCGCCCGGGCCCTGATCCGCCTTGAGGTGGCCGAGAAGACTCGATAGCCGAATCCTTTACCCCTCGGACCACTGGCCGCGCGTGTAGATGATCCCCATCGGGGTTCCGGGAGGCGGGGTGAGAAGGCGGGCGGGATCACGGCTCGTCGTCGATGGGCCCCTCGATATCCCCTTCTTCGCTCAGGGCATCTTCCATCATCGGCTCGAAGTCTTCTCCCAGCTCGTCTCCAAGCTCTTTCCCCATCCGCGTAACCCACCGACGGACACTTCGGGGATCCTCTTGATCGAAGTCGCTCAGGTGGCTCGGATCAGTGAGCCGGTCGAGACGCTCCTCGGTCCGGAGCCGGGCGAAGCGGGAGAGGAGGCGGTCGAGCTGCTCGCCTCCACAGTGGGGACAGCGGAGCGGCGGCGGATTGTGGATATTCAAGATGAGTAGGCTCAGAGTGCGGCCGCAGTCGCGGCATGCATATTCATAGATGGGCATGGGATTTCCCCCTCAGCGACACACTCAATTCTAGCAACTCAACGTGGACGGTCAAGCCCCACGGGGGCCCTCGGGAGGATCGTTCCGCTCGTCGGCGGTTCTCCCTTCTTTCTGCAGGCGGCACGTGTGGGCCCCGAGCGACATTGCCGGAAGCGGCGGGGCCCCTCGGCGGGGCGGCGGCCTGGGAAACCGAGGCGCGATCCGTGCGTCGTTTCCTTGCACGGGCCGTGAACGCGGAGGGACCCAGGCCGTAAGCCGCCGATCAGGGTCGACGCGAGAGGCCAGGAGGGAGGGGCCAAACGTGCTGCCCCTCTCATCTCCCGGCAATGTCGCTCGGAGCCTGCAGGTGCTGCCAATCCCCCCTTCTGCCTTGACCGTCCCCTGGGGAATATGTTAAGCAGATTGGAATGCGGTGCCACCATTGCGGCTATGTGAGCTTTGATAGCCTCACCGTGTGTCGGCGGTGCGCCAACCCCTTCCTTCCGATCCGACCGCATGTTGCGCCGGCCCCCATGATCGTGCTGCCAGCCATCGCTTCCCCGGTCGCGTTTCAAGAAACCCGGCTGGGGCTTCTGGACCGGTTCGTGGTCGAGGGGGAGGCCTCGGAAGAGGAACTGGACTGGAGTCGTCTCACCTTGCCGGCGGAGCTCAAGACGCCTGACGAGACGGAGGAGGCCAGGGTCTCCGCGGGTTCCGCAATGGTCTATGCGGGTTGTTTACGGAGGGCGGTTGCTGCCCTGGTCGATGCGCCCCTCTCCCTTGTCTTGACAGTTCCGGCCATGATTCTCGCCTACGTCACTGCGTTATTGGGGGGGATGGTCGCCAGGGAGCTGACATTCGAGGTCCAGCTTCTGGCGGTAGGTGCTGCGCTCGTGGCGGGCGTTGCGGTGAGCTTCGCCTACCACGTCTTGTACTGGGGGCAGGGAGGTCAGACCCCCGGAAAGATGCTGATGGGGGTGCGGGTGGTGAGGCGGGATGGCGGGGATGTCGGATACGGACGCGCCTTTCTGCGATGGGTAGGGTATTTCATCGCGCTGCTCCCTTTCGGTCTGGGGCTGACCATGGTCCTCCTTCATCCGCGCAGGCGGGGGCTTCATGATCTCTTGGCCGGGACCTGTGTTGTTCTGGTCGATGCCGGAGGCGGGCAGTAACGCTGGGGGGGAAAGCGATATGGCTGAGAAGGCGAAGGGGGGCCGGGGGTTGGCCTTTCTGGCGCTCCTCATCAGCATTGCCGCGCTCGTGTTGGCGACGATGGCCTATCAGCGTACAGGAGCCGATCTAAAGCTTCGGGAGCGCGTGGAACATCTACAGCAGGCGCTGGAGGATGCCCGCCAGGAGACGGCCAATGCCCTGGGCCGGCTGGAGAAGCTCGTCCGGGGCTCTGAGAAAGGACAGCGGTAGCTCGCCCGATCAAAGAGATCTCCTCCCCAGGCCTTTCCCTGAACCCTGAACCCTGAACCTTGAACCCGAAACGAATCGCCCCGCGTGCCCCACGAGGTTATGCGGTTTCAGGGAGATCCGCTGTTCGGCGTCCCGGATGGCATATCCCAGCCGATAGCACTCGACCCCATGCCTTTTGGCGATGGCCATGACCCGGTCGATCTGGCGAGGGTCATCCGGCAGCACGAGACAGAAGCCGATTCCCATGTTGAAGACTCGAAACATTTCCTCGGGGCCTATCCGGCCCATGGCCTGGATCAAGCCAAAAACGGGGTGCGGTTCCGGCCAGAAGTCGATGACAAAGCCGACTGGTGCAGCGACCCGGCTGAGGTTGAGGAGGCCATCGCCAGTCATATGGATGAGGGCCTTCAGGTCCAACTCGTCCCTTAGCATTTCGATGACCTCGGGGACGTAGATGCGGGTCGGCTCGAGCAGTTCGTCCCCGATGGTCCGACCCAGTTCGGGCATGTGCCGATCCGGGCGAAGTTTCCGGCGTCGGAAGAACACATCGCGGGCTAATGTCAGGCCGTTGCTGTGAATGCCGCTCGACCGGAGCCCCAGGACCACATCCTTCGGTCTGATGCGCTGACCGATGATGATGCGATCCAGCGGGACGATGCCCACGCAGGTCCCGACCAGATCACACCCATCGTCCCTGTGGACCCCCCGGATCATCTCGCGGAGCTGCGCGATCTCGCCGCCGGGAATCGTGATCCGGGCGCGGCGCGCCCCCTCCTGTAACCCCTTCCCGATCTCCCGGAACATCCGACGGTTGGGCGACTGCACCGCCACGTAGTCAACGAGCGCCAGCGGCTCTGCCCCGACGCAGAGGAGGTCATTCACGTTCATCGCGACGCAGTCGATGCCGATGGTATCGAACCTGCCCAGCATCTGGGCCACCAGGATCTTCGTCCCGACGCCGTCCGTCGAGAGCGCGAGGCCGAGGTTCTCGCCGAGGGCGATGACATTGGCGAAGTACCCGAAGGGGAGCATCACGCGGCCGATAGCCTTGCGAAAGGCGAAGGTCTCTCGGAGCAGGGCAGTGAGATCCTTGAGGGCGGAGCCTGCTCTCTCCGCATCCACACCGGCCCTGGCGTACGGTGCCTGCTTTGACCGACCCATCGGATCCCCTCGGGGACGCTCAGTTCGGCTTACGATAGCCTAGATCTCGTTGCGGGACAAGCCGTCGCCGTTTGGATAGCCCTCGACACTGACGCGGCAATCTGGTATCCTCCAAAACACTCACCGCTCTCGGTCCAGCACCAATCGGGCAGGTAGCTCAGTCGGTAGAGCACGGGACTGAAAATCCCGGTGTCGGCGGTTCAATTCCGCCCCTGCCCACCAGTAACTCTCCAGCCTTTCCAACCCTCTAGAGGACGGACTTCTTTCAGGTTCTGCGTCGAAAAGGGACGCTCCTCTTGAATCTACGGCTTGGGGCGCTGGGCGTCGATGCGCCACAGATAGACCCAGTGGACTGAGTGGGTCGACTCTGCGTCCCGGACCTCTGCAGCCCGAAGCGGCGCCCAATCACCCATGTCGTAGTTGTGCGAGACGACGCGGGCCCCGACGCGAAGCTGGGAGAGGATCCGCGGACGAAGCCTGAGGTTTGCCTCGGGCAACAGATAGAGTGTCACGACGGTGGCTGGCGAGAGATCGACGGTCATCACGTCCTGCTTACGGAAATCGACGAGGTGCGAGACGCCCTCCGTGCGGGCCTTCTCCCGAGCCTCCTGTATGAGGTCATCATCGATCTCAAACCCGACCCCTTTCGCCCCGTACTTCTTCGCGGCGGTGATCACGATTCTCCCGTCGCCCGAGCCCAGGTCGTACACGATGTCGTCCTTTGAGATCCCGGCCATCGTCAGCATCATCTCTACCACGCTCTGAGGTGTCGGGACGAAGGGCGCGAGCTTGGGATCGGTCGCGACTTGGGCGAACGGGCCGTGGACGGCCCCAGACCAGACCCCGGGCGAGAGTGCCAATCCCAGGGTCGCGACCAGCACGGCGACCTGTCGAAATCTCAGGGGTCCGTTCATGCGGTTCTCCTTTCCCTGTTTTTTGCGGATGAAAGCCAGTAGAGCGGGAGCCCAACGAGCACGATCGCTGCGCCCAACAGCGACTCCTGGGGCGCATAAGACAACGATCCGTAGAGCATGTATGCCGAGGACATGCAGAAGACCAGCGGTGTCAGCGGATACCCAATGACCAGGTACGGGCGGGCCTGCTCCCGGTCCTTCCAGCGTAGAATAAACAGCGAGATGCCGGTCAGGAGGAAGAAAAACCAGAATACGGCCGCCGTATACTTCACGAGCGCCTCGAATCCGTCCCTGGAGCCAATCGTCACGATCAGCGTCATGGTGATCAACGCCTGAGTGATGAGGGCCCACGTCGGTGTCCCGAACCGCTCGCTCCACGTCCCGAGCCGAGACAGGACCCAGTGGTCCTGCCCCAGCGCATAACTGATCCGTGCCCCCGTGAAGATCTGGCCGTTGACAGCGCCGAGCGCCGACACCGCCACAAGGATCACCATGAGATGTGCGCCGGCGCTCCCGAACGACAGGGAGAGGACATCGGCTGCGACTGCCTGCGAGGCTCTCACCTGCTGAAACCCGAGACCCCGGAGAAACGCCCAGTTGATGGCGAGGTACATGAGGGTGACGAGGCCGGTGCCAAAGAACAGGGACCGGGGGATGTTTCGCTGAGGCTCTTTCACCTCCGCGGCGATATACGCGTTTTCGTGCCACCCGCCGTAGGTCCAGAGGACAAAAATCATCGCGAGCGGAAACGAGCCGGAAGAAATCGAAGGGGCGGACGGCGACGAGCCAGGTGTCAGCGCGAACAACGCACCGACCAGCACGATCATCGATATTCCGAGGACCTTGCTCACCGTCAAGGCATTTTGCGTCCACTTGCCTTCGCGGACGCCGCGCACGTTCACCAGCGACAGCAGCCCGACGATCCAGACGGCGTACACGACTGACGAGCGTGGCCCCAGCGGAGCGATGCGGGTCATATAGTCGGAAAACACGAAAGACATCGCGGCGATGGACCCCGTTCGGATCACCAGCAACTCGGCCCACCCGTAGAGGAAGCCGACCCACGAGCCGTACGCCCGGCTCAGGTAGACATAGTCCCCGCCGGATCGGGGATGCGCGGTGGCGAGCTCCGCATAACAGAGCGCACCGATGAAGGCGAGCACACCGCCGAGGGCCCAAGCCATCAACAGGGCCGTAGGATCCGAAACATTCGCCGCGACTCGCGGTGGGGACTCGTAGATCCCAACGCCGATGACGATCCCGACCATCATGCAGACCGCATCGAAGAACCCCAGCTGTCTGCCTGGCCGATGCGCCTTGGAAGACTGATCCTCGGCAGTTCCTGCAACGTCTCGAGCTCGCATGGACGCTTTCTCAGTTCCCTGCGTCGTTGATCTGCCTGTCGTGGGTTCAGCGAGACTGGCGGTCTATAATACGGCATCCCCTGCTCTCCTGTCCATTTCGATGCGGTGGTGCCCATGATTCGTGTTATGCTGCGATCACGAATAGCGTTGCTATTTGCGATTTGTGGCCGACGATGCTGACTGAAGCAGGACCAAGGTCCTTCGATGCCGTCATCATCGGCGCGGGTCACAATGGACTTGTGGCCGCCGCCTATCTGGCGCGAGCGGGGCTCAAGGTCCTGGTGCTCGAGCGTCGCGAGATGGTCGGCGGCGCTGCCGTGACCGAGGAGATCCTCCCCGGGTTCAAATTCTCCCGCGCCGCGTATGTCCTGAGCCTTTTCCGGGCCGAGATCATCCGCGAGTTGCGCCTGGCCGATCACGGCTTTTCCGTGATTCCACGCAATCCCTCGTCCTTCACTCCGCTGCTCGACGGCCGCTTCCTGCTGCTCGGGCCAGACCCGGGGCTGAATCACCGGGAGATCACGAAGTTCTCGCCGCGTGATGCGGAGGCATTCCCCCAGTATGAGGCGACGCTTGACCGGATCACGCGCTTTGTCGAACCCGTGCTCGACATGGCCCCGCCCGACCTCGCGGCGACGGGATGGAAGGAGCGGGCCGAGACCATCGGTGACCTGGCAAGGCTGGTGTGGCGAGCGGTGAAGCTCGGCAGGGACCTCCTGCCGTTGCTCGAGATGTGTGTTGCGCCGGCCTCACGCATCCTTGACCGATGGTTCGAGTCCGAGCCGCTCAAGTCCACGCTTGCGACCGACGCCATCATCGGCGCGATGGCAAGCCCTTCGACCCCGGGGAGCGGATATGTCCTCCTTCACCATGCCATGGGGCAGACCGATGGCGTCCGCGGGGTGTGGGGATACGTCCGTGGCGGGATGGGATCACTTGCTCAGGCGATTGCCGGCGCGGCACGAGCTCACGGGGCGACAATCCTCACCGGCCGTCCTGTAGCGAAAATCTTGACAGAAGCCGACGGAGCCACGGGTGTCATCCTCGAAGACGGAACGACGATCCGAGCGCGCGTGGTCCTCTCGAGCGCCGATCCCAAGGTCACATTTCTGAACCTGCTTCCGGCAGAGAGCCTCCCCGGGAAGTTCCGCGATCGCATCAGTTCCATGGACTTTTCATCCGGGGTCACCAAGATCAATGTTGCGCTCGATCGCCTTCCCAGCTTCAGGGCGCACCCCGGACACGCGCCAGGGCCACAGCATTACGGGACCATCCACCTGGTCTCAGCGATGGAGGAGATCGAGGTGGCCTATCGGGATGCACTTGCGGGGCGTCCTTCAACTCGACCCGTCATCGAAATGACGCTCCCCTCGTCTCTCGACCCGACGCTCGCCCCGCCAGGCAAGCACGTGATGTCCCTCTTCGTCCAGTACACCCCGTACACCCTCGCCCAGGGGACGTGGGATGACCCGGGGATCAAGGATGCCTTTGCAGACCGGGTCTTTCGGGTCATTGAGGAATTCGCCCCGGGGTTCACGGCCTCGGTACTCGCGCGTGACATTCTCAGCCCCCTCGATCTCGAGAGGATCTTTGGCCTGACCGGCGGCAATATCTTTCATGGTGCCATGGGGTTCGATCAGCTCTTTTGGCTCCGTCCTGCACCGGGGTGGTCACGCTACCGCACGCCGATAGCAAACCTGTATCTCTGCGGCGCCGGCGCCCATCCAGGCGGCGGTATCATCGGGGCAGCAGGTCGTAATTCCGCCCTCGCCGTCCTCGCCGATCTCCGGCGCTTCATCTCTCCACGACATCTCCGCCATAGCCGCGTCGCTTGAAATCTGCGCGTAGACAGTGTGAGAAGGGCACAGGAAAGAGGCAGATCCTTTTGGGACGCCTGTCGACAAACCAGACACCTGGATCTTGAGGACCCGCCTGTCTCACTGAGGGTTTGCGAAGGTCACGGCCAAGGACCCCGATTGCACCAGACAAAACAAGGGGTTACGAGTAGGGGAATCCCGGGGAAGAGTGGGAAGAATAATGGTGCTCGACGGTCCGTCTGCCGTATTGGCACGGTTTATGCTCCAATATGCTGAAGTTAGAGCCTGAACCCAGAGGTTTGTGAGGGAAGAAAACGATGCCGATGCCGGTGTTCTTCTTCAGCGTGCGGGGAGACTCAGACTCTGAGACGGAACTCGTAGAAGTTTCCGCCCCAGATTTTGTGAAGGCGGTACAGACACTCGCCGCGTGGCGCCCTGGAATCCACATCCTGAAGCTTGAGGGCGTCTGTACGAGTCCCCCGGGGCACGCGTAAATTCTTTGACTCGTTCCTTGCACACCGGGAGAGGCGTGAGCGTCCCTCGGGCCACAACGCCCTTCCACCTTCAGCCTCTCCTACCCCTGTTCGATCCTTTTCCGGATGCGCGCGCTCAACTCCTTCATCTGGCGACCCCGTTCCCTTCGGACAGCTCCCCCTCCTTGACTCGCTCGGCGATGGCCGAACGCTCCGCGAGCCATAGGTCCGCCAGGTCCAGGTAGGGAGAGCGGCTATCCGCCGGCTCGCGGCGACAGTCGGCGGCCGTCCCGCCAAAGTTTCCCTTGGCAGGAAGGTCGGAGGAGTGTTAGAAATCTCGGCAAGAGGAAGGATGGGGGTGCGAATGAAGGAGGATCGTGGGGCAGGCGTGAGATGGCTGTGTGGAGTCATCCTGGTCCTGGCCGGGTGCGCGTCGTCGCCTGACGTGATCATGCAGAGCCTGCCGAACGCCGGCGAGGCCCGACCATCCAGCGGATCTCTCGCCGGGGAGGTCTCGTTGCGAGAGGCCGGCGTCTCGGGCAGAAAGGACCGCATCTTTCTGACGCAGGTGTCGGTCAAGAATCGCACCGGCGCACCCCTGCCCTTTGGACCCGAGCATGTGTACTTGGCTGACGCGGGCGGAACACTCATCCTCCGCGTCTCCGAGCAATGGCTGCCCGGGTACTACGAAGCCAGCATGCGCGGGATGCCCGTCGCCCCCGATCGCGAGGCGATTCCTGCGTTTCCGTCTGCGAAGGTGACGCTCGCTGGCATCGCGTATGAGGCCCCGCCCCTGACGGACACGCAGCGAGACGAGATGGCCAAAGAGATGGCGAAGCTCGTGGAGGTGACCGTTGTGGCACCCCAGAAGGCTGCCCTCGGGACCGTGTCCCTCGATAAGGGATCTGAGGTGGCGCTCGGTGTGCTGCTGAAAGAGGTCACGCTCGGGCCCGACGCCGCGGTTTCGGGGTACGTCTACTTTTATCAACCGGCATCGGCGCGGCCGGCGTATCCGCTGCGGCTGGTGATCGAGCTCCAAGACGAGGTTCACGCCTTTCAGTTTCGGGAACGATAAGGGACTTTCGATCCGGGACGCCGAGTTTCCCGGATGGGGAGACTTGGCGTGTCGAGTGAGTGGCGGGGAAGATTCAGCAGGAGGAAGATCTATGGTCTACACCGTGGATGAAATCGCGCGCCTGGTTCAGGGTGAGGTCAGTGGTGACGGCGCTGTCTCGATCCGGAGGGTCAGCTCCATCGAAGAGGCCCAGGAGGAAAGCCTCGTCCTTGCCGAGACCCCGGCCTACTTCCGTCGCGCCGAGGCCTCATCTGCCTCCTGTATCCTCACCCGCGAGGGGGCCGGACCGTCCCCCAAGAGCCTGATCCTGGTGAGAAACCCGAAGGCAGCCTTCGCTCGCGTCTTGTGGTTGTATCATCCGGCAAAGAAGGATCGCGCCGGAGCCCATCCGTCCGCGGTGATCGGGGAGGAGGTCGGGCTCGGGGCCCAGGTGGCCATCGGGCCCTTCGTCACGATCGGCAATCGCGTCAGGATTGGCGACCGCGTGTCGATTGGCCCCGGGTGTGCGATCGGGGATGAGTGCGTGATTGAAGAAGACACCGTCCTTCACAGCCGCGTGACCCTCTACGAGGGCACGCGGGTCGGGAAACGGGTGATCGTCCACGCGGGGGCGGTCGTCGGCTCTGACGGCTTCGGGTTTGTCCCCGAGGGCGGCGAACAGATCAAGATTCTGCAAGTCGGGATCGTGGTCATTGAGGATGACGTCGAGGTCGGGGCCAATGTCTGCATCGACCGCGCCACGTTAGGCCGGACCGTCATCGGGCGTGGGGTCAAGATCGACAACCTCGTGCAGATCGCCCACAATGTCACCATAGGGGAGAGCTCCACACTGTCCGCTCAGGTCGGCATTGGCGGGAGCGCGACCGTTGGGAAAGGCTGCACCCTGGCCGGGCAGGTAGGCATCGCCGACCACGTGACGTTAGGGGATCGAGTGATCGTCGGCGCCCAGTCTGGCGTCGCCCCGGGCAAGCAGTTCAGAGATGGGGAGATCGTCTGGGGCTCCCCGGCCCGCCCGATCCAGAAGAGCAAGCACCAATTTGCGGCAATGGCCAGGTTGCCAGAGCTCTTGGAGGAGGTGGCCGCCTTGCGGCGCCGCGTGGCCGATCTCGAGACGCGAACTGCCCGCTGACGAAACCTGTTACACCTCGCACGATCGGTCCCGTGTCGGGCGTAAGGAGTGGGCCGCCCGTCTTGACAAAACGGATGCTTCTTCCTATCCTTGGCGTATCGACCCTTTCCGTCGCACCGGAAATTCAAACTGGTGCTGAATCGTGTGGCCTCACGATCATCAGAAACGCCCAAGCAGAGGAGAAGGGGGCGTGGTGGCGGTACGGCAACTCGGAAGAATCTGGCTGGGATTGACCCTCGTCCTCGGCGGTCTGCTGGCGAGTTGCGGGACGGAGAAAGAGGGGCAGACGGTCGGCCCTCCGACAGAGACGGTCAGACAGGTGAAGCAGTGGCCACAGGGCCTCGAGCCGACCGGAGAGGGCTTCCGCTCCGTCGATATGCCCCCCGAGGCCAAACAAAACCTCGTGGAGGCATCTCCCGACTCCGCTGGCAGCCGAGCTTTTTTCCACACCCTCCGGCGCCATTAGTCTTTTCTCTCGTGATCTTTCCTTCGCGGAAGCGGGACCTGCCGTATTTTTCCCGAAATACAGCGAGCATCGGGAGCGTCTTCCGTAGCAGGAGTGCCTCCTTGTGCTCGGTGGAGGGGTGATGAAAGGTAACGAGGGGACGACCCCCCGGATCCTCGCGGTCGGGACCGCCACCCCGGCAGAGCGGTTCACGCAGGCCGAGGTCCTGCGGTGGGCCGGTTATACCGATCCCCTCCGCCGCGGTTTTTTCCTCCAGAGCGGGATCGAGCACCGTTACCTGTTTCTCGACCGGGAGACCTTTGCCCCCAACGAGACCTTTGACCAGCTCAACGCGCGATTCGAGCGCGGAAGCCTCGAGTTGGGATGCCGGGCGATCCGGGCCTGCCTTGAGCAGCGGGGGATCACTCCTCAGCAGATCGATTTCCTCGTGACCACGACCTGTACCGGCCGTCTCTGTCCGAGCCTCGACACCCGATTCATCCGGGCGCTTGAGATGCGGCACGACATCCAGCGGGTGCATGTGGGGGATACAGGCTGCGCGTCGGGGGTCGTGGCGTTAGCCCAGGCCTGCAATTACGTCAAGGCCCACCCGACGGGGAGGGCCCTCGTGGTCGCGGCCGAGATCTGCTCGGCGACGTACTACCTGGACGATGCGCCGGAGACGGCGGTGGCCAATGCGATCTTTGCTGATGGCGCGGCCGCCGCGCTGGTCGCCGGTTCGGGGGATGGCGTAGCCCTCCTCGACAACCGGACGCTGCTCAAGCCGGAGTATCTCGATCTCATGGGGTTTACCTATCCCGGCGGGCGGCCCCGGATCCTCCTCTCCAAGGAGATCCGGCACATCGCCGCCGGCATGCTCAAGGAACTCAGCGAGACCATGCTGACGGAGAACGGCCTGAAGCAACGTGACATCCGGTTTTGGGTCCTCCATTCCGCGGGGCGCCGCGTGATCGAGAAGGCGCAAGATCTGCTGGACCTCACCGACCGCGATCTCCGTTTCTCGCGGCATGTTCTCCAGGGCTTCGGCAACATGTCCTCGGCGACCGTCCTCTTTGTGTTGGATGCGGTCCTGCACTCGAAGGAGCCTCACCCCGGCGACTGGGGAATCCTGGCCGCCCTGGGACCGGGCTTCGCCGCTGAAGGATTCCTCCTCCGATGGTGAGATTTCCGCTGCCGCGGGCGGACGGAGTGACGGAGCTTATCGATGAGCCCGGGATCGCCCTGGAGGAGCTTTCGGCCAACCTCCGGGACCTGGAGCGGCTGAACCGCCTCTTTGGTGGCACCCGGTTGATCCTCCGTTACCTTCGCCCCATGCTCCGTCGGGCGCAGCCCGGCGAGATCCGGATCCTGGATGTGGCGACCGGCGGCGCCGACATCCCGGTGGCCATCGTTCGATGGGCCCGCCGGCAGGGACGGCGGGTCCGGATCGTGGGGATCGACAAGAACCCCCAGATGCTGCGGGCGACCGGAGACCGGATGCGGCAGTATCCGGAGGTCAGTCTGGAGATCGCAGACGCCCTCGCCCTCCCGTACCCGGCCGCAAGTTTCGATGTGGTCCTCTGCTCTCTGGCCCTGCACCACTTCTCCTATGCCGAGGGGGTCAGGCTGCTTGGTGCCCTGGACCGGATCGGGCGGTGGGGGTTCATCATCAACGATCTCTTGCGGAGCTGGCACGGCTATCTGCTCACCTGGCTCGCGATGCGCCTCTTCTGCCGGGGTCGGCTCGTCCGCCATGACGGACCCCTCTCCATACGGCGGGCCTACACCCTCTCGGAGCTTCGCGCGATGGTGGATCAGGCGGGAGTCGGTGGCGTCCGGATCCATCCGCATCCCTTCTTCCGGGTTGCCATGGTCAAGGAGCACGGCCATGACGGGGCCCCGAATCGCTAGCGTCTGTGTCATGCTCCTCGTTCTCGTCCCGCCACTCCCCGTCGCTGCCTGCGATGTCCCTTCCAAGCTCCTCGCCGGACGCACCCTCTCGGAGACGCGAAAGGTTCTCAAGGGGGAGGTCGTCTTTGTGGCTGATGCGCGCCTGCACGACTTCGAAGGTCGGGCGACCGCAGTCTCGGGTCGCGTCAGGGCGCGAGGCATTGACGAGGCCGTCGGGTGCGTGGCGATTGAGGCAAAGGCCCTCGACACCGGGATTGGACTCCGGAACCGCCTCATGTGGGAAGATCATCTGGAGGTCGGCAAGTTTCCCGAGATCCGGTTCGTCCTGACCGGTCTCAGCGATT
>JAHFDE010000182.1 GCA_023249165.1 Candidatus Methylomirabilota bacterium
GGGGCACGGTGTGAATACCCTCGAGAGGTATGACCCTGTCACCGATACCTGGCAGGCGCTGCCGCCGATGCCTACCCCAAGGCACCATCTCACCGCTGCGGTGCTGGATGGTCGCCTGTACGCTATTGGCGGCCGACAGGCGGGATTGGGCAGCAGTATGGGGGTCAATGAAGTCTACGATCCGAAGACACAAAGGTGGATCACGAAGGCGCCCATGCCTTCGAAAAGAAGTGGAATCGCCGCAGCGGTCTTCGGTCGCCAAATTTACGTTTTTGGCGGGGAAAGCAAGCAGGAAGCAGAGTTTATAGCATTCAATGCGACCGAGTCCTACAACCATCACACCGACCACTGGACGGACCACATCTCGATGCCGACTGCACGCCATGGCCTGGGGGCTGCAGTCTTTGACGGACGCATCTATGTCATCGCCGGTGGCCCGCAGTCGGCGAGTGCACGTGGCAGCAATGTCAACGAGGTCTTCACCCCACCAACGGAGAAACCGTGAGGCTCGCCCGTCACCCATCTTGCGCTGACGCGCGCCTTCAGTGCAGCATTAAGGGATCAGAAGCACCTTGCCGCTCGTTTTTCGCCCCTCGAGCTGGCGGTGGGCCTCGGCGGCCTGTGCGAGGGGCAGTGTCGCCCCGATCCGGAGCTTCAGGGTGCCAGTGGAAACTGCGTGGAGGACGTCGCGCGCACGCGAGAGGAGCTCCTCACGGGTGCGGGTGTGGTGCATAAGGGTGGGGCGGGTCAGAAAGAGGGAACCTTTCTGACTCAGCACGTTCACATCAACGGGAGGGACCGGCCCGCTCGACTGTCCGAACAGGACCAGCGTGCCCCTGGGCGTCAGACAGTTCAAGCTCTTTTCGAACGTCGTCTGGCCGACCGAGTCGTAGACTACATGCACCCCCTCGCCGTTCGTGAGTCGCTTTACCTCTGCCTGGAAATCCTGGTCGGTGTAGCGGATCGCCACCTCGGCACCCGCCTCGAGCGCGAGGCGAGCCTTCTCTTCGGTCGATACGGTCCCGAACACCCGCGCCCCGGCTTGCCTGGCCATCTGGCAGAGAAGGAGTCCGACTCCCCCCGCCGCCGCATGGACCAGGCAACGATCTCCGTGCTTGAGGGGATACGTGGACCGCGTGAGGTAGTGGGCCGTCATGCCTTGCAGCATCGCGGCCGCGGCTGCTCGCGCGTCCACACCGGCGGGAAGGGTGACGAGGTGCTTCGAGGCGACGAGGGCGTATTCCGCGTATGCGCCGGATGATCCGGTGTGGGCATACGCGACGCGATCCCCGATCTTGACCTCGGTGACGTCCGCTCCCACGGCCTCGACGACGCCGGCCCCCTCGACGCCCATGAGACGCGGCAAGGGGGCGGGGTAGAGACCGGTCCGGTGATAGACGTCGATGTAGTTCACGCCGATGGCCTCGATCTTCACGAGCGCCTGGCCCTGCCCCGGCTGCGGGATCGGCAGCTCTTCGAGCTTCAAGGCCTCCGGCCCCCCATACGCATGCACCTGTATCGCCTTCATGCCATGACGTCTCCCAGGGAGATGCTTCGTCCAGGCGCCGCCCGCGATGGTAGTCCTCCCCCAATCAAGGTGTCAAGCGCACTCGTCACGGAAAGGGTAGGAGCCGGTACGAGGGAGTGCGAGGTCACTGCCTCGGAGAGGAACCGGCGGTCAGTCTAGGCGCCGACGGGATTGGAAAAGACAAAAGGGGAGGGGTCGACCCCCTTCCCCTTTGTGATGGGTACTTAGTACGTCACCTTGGGCAGGGCAAGAAGCTCGCGGGCCTCCGTCACCTTCTTGAGGGCGTCAGCATGCTTCCCCGCGTCGTGATCCTTCTGAGCCTCGGCAAGGAGCGCATTGGCCTTGTCGGTCTTGGCCTTGTCATACTTCCCCTTGGCCATCGCCTCCTTGACCTCCTTGATCGCCTTGGGGCAGGTCCCGGCCCACACCGGGCCGACCACGAGCCCTAGGCTGAGGAGAGCCAGCACCACTGCAAAGAGAGCTTTCCGCATCTGGATTCACCCCCTTTCTCTCTCAGAGATCGGTTTTACAGGGTCCCCCTCTATGGTCTCGACCGGAGACCATGCCAAATTGTTCCTGAGAAGCACCATGATTCTTGGACACCTACATCCGGTCGTACCCCTTGAGTTCCAGATAGACCCGGTCGATCCACTCCCGCAGGGCCTCGGAGACATACCCCGCCTCCGGGTTCGAAGCCTCCAAGACCTCCGGTGACAGGAGAAAGGGACCCTTTCCCTCGATCTCTACCTCGAGAAGGCCGAGCCGATTCTGCTGCACCTGAACCGCCCCCACCGGGAGGCCTTCCAACTGGAAGGCGAGGGAGAGCCGCTTTGCCAGACGCACCGCGTTGTCCACGAGCTTTGGATCCCCTCGGAGAGCAATCCCCCAGAATGCTTTTCGGTCCCCTCAAGCGCTTTCCACGAAGTCCCGGAGGGCCCGGGAGGCCTTGTGAATCTCTAGGATCCCCGCAAGATGCCCGCCATCACTCTCCAGTTCGAACGAGCTGGCGTTCACACCTGCCCTCCGCAAAGCGCCGAGCAGCTGCTGGGATTGATAGGGGGGCAGAAACAGATCTGAAGAGCAGGGGATCAGCAGGACCTTGGCGCGAATCCGCTCAAGCGCCTCTTCGAGAGACCCGAATCCGATGCCGGCGCGGTACAGAGCACCGGCCTTGGCCAGATAGATGTAGGAGTTGGCATCGACCAGTTTCGCCCGCTCCTTGGCGGTCTTTTCTATCTCCGTCTCGATCAGAAAGCGGGTGTCCAGGCCCTCGAAAGGACTCCTCCCGGGATCGGCAAGGGCTCGACCAACCGTGCGGTCGGCCCAGAGTTGGCTTTTGGCGATCATCGTGAGCACGACAAAGGCCAACGCGAGACCCTCGAGGGGCCCTGCCTTGCCGTAGTATTCGCCGTTCTGCCAGTTGGGATCCAGCCGGATCGCCGTCTCGGCCACGCGTCCGGGCATCATGATGACCCAGGGGTGCAGTTCGCCGGCACTGATGACGACAATGACCCGCGCGACCATCTCGGGATAGGCGATGGCCCATTCCAGGGCCTGGAATCCCCCCATCGAAGGGCCGGCCACCGCGTGAAGCCGTCGAATGCCGAGAGAAGAGGCCAAGGCGTGTTGCGCATTGATGAAATCCTTAATGGTGAGGATCGGAAAGGAGGTGCCGTAGGGCCTTCCCGTTTGGGGATTGATGGAGGCGGGCCCTGTCGTCACCACCCTCGGATCCTTGACGTTGATGTTGCACAGGGTGTCCGAGCTCACCACGAAATACCGATGGGTGTCAAAGGGTTTGCCGGGACCGATCACGGCATCCCAGTAGCCAGGAATCTCCTCGATCTCGTTGTAGCGTCCCGCGGCGTGGGACGTCCCGGAGAAGTGATGACAGATCAGGATGGCGTTGTCCTTGCTCGGCGAAAGGGTTCCATAGGTCTCGTAGCCAACCCGGACCTGTCTCAGCGTCGTTCCGCAGAAGAGGTCCAGGCGATCCAACTCAAAGACCTGCTTGTGGACGATCATCGAGGACTCCGGCGCGGGTCGGGTCCCAGGAATGCCCCCCTAGTGCCGTCCCAACTCTTGTGACCCAATCGATCTGTTCGCCCCGGATCACGCTTGCTGGCTTCCTCACCCAATGTTTGGAGCA
>JAHFDE010000055.1 GCA_023249165.1 Candidatus Methylomirabilota bacterium
TGGCCTTGCAAGATAAGATTTTGGTATGTGTAGATTGCGGCAAAGAATTCGCCTTTACGGCCGGGGAGCAGGAGTTCTTCGCCCAGAAGGGATTCACCAACGAACCCAAACGGTGCAAGAGTTGTAAGGCAATGAGAAAGGGGGGCGGGGTTAGCGCCGGTCCCAGGGAGATCTTCGAAGCGGTCTGCTCCCAGTGTGGCCAGCGCACGACCGTCCCTTTCAGGCCTATGCCGGACCGCCCGGTCTATTGCAAGCCGTGTTACCAGTCCCGACGGGCAGGGGCGGTCCACGAACTCTCCTAGACAACACCACCAACCCCACCGAAAGCCACCTCCGGGTGGCTTTTGGTTTTCCGGTCCCTGCGGCAATTTGCGTTGCGCCGGGCTCAGAGGGTATGATACAAAGAACGAACGAGGCCGCACCATGGCTATTCCAGAGCAGCAAGCGGGCCTCCCCCTCCGCCAGATTCCGTCGGTCGACGAACTCCTCCAGGAGCCGGTCATCCAAAAGCTCCTCGAGGCGCATCCCCGGTGGACGGTGATCGAGGCGGTCCGGGAGACCCTCGAGGAGCGCCGACAGAAGATTCTGGCCCTCCTCCGCGAGGGGAGCGAGGCTTTCGTCCCGGATCTTTCACCCCTCATCGGACAGGTGTGCCGCAAGGTCCTGCACCTGGCCCGGCCAAGCCTGCGCCGGGTGATCAATGCCACCGGGGTAATCCTCCACACGAACCTCGGCCGGGCCCCCCTCTCTTCTGAGGCCCTGGCCCGCCTCCAAGAGGTCGCGCAGCACTACTCGACCTTAGAATTCGATCTCCCCCAAGGCGCCAGAGGCTCTCGGCAAGGGCACGTCCAGGGCCTTCTCACCCGCCTCACGGGAGCCGAGGGGGCCCTTGCGGTAAACAACAACGCCGCCGCCGTCCTGCTGAGCATCAATACGCTCGCCGAAGGCCGCGAGGTGGTGGTCTCCCGAGGTGAGTTGATCGAGATCGGCGACTCCTTCCGAATCCCGGACGTCATGCGAAAGGCGGGGGCGGTCCTCAGGGAGGTGGGTACCACGAACCGGACCCGCCTCAAAGACTACGAAGGGGCGATCGGCGAGAGGACAGCGCTCCTCCTGAAGGTGCACCCCAGCAACTTTCGGATCGTCGGATTTACCAGCGACGTCCTCCTCGCGGACCTGGTGGCGCTGGGCCGGGGCCGGGCCCTCCCGGTGATGATCGACATGGGCAGCGGCGCCATTGCCGATCTCGCCCCATTCGGCCTGAAAGGGGAGCCAACCGTCCAGGAGACCCTTCGGAGTGGGGTGGATCTGATCACGTTCAGCGGAGATAAGCTCCTCGGAGGTCCCCAGGCGGGGCTCATCGTGGGGAAAAAGCTGATGATCGAGCGCCTCCGGAAAAACCCACTGGCGCGAGCGGTGCGCATCGACAAACTCTCCCTCGCGGCCCTCGAGGCTACCCTCCGGGGCTACCTCGAAGGGGAGAGGGGTCTCGGTGCTATTCCCGCCCTGGCCATGATCACCTGCCCGCTCCACGAGATCGAGGAGCGCGCGGAGCGGGTGCGCGCAGGCTTGCAGGCGCGGGCGCATCCTTCGGTCCGCGTGACCGTCGAGGACCAGTGGTCTGAGGTGGGAGGGGGGGCGCTTCCTGCCCAGGGCCTCCCTACGTATTGCGTCGCGCTTCAGAGGTCCGCGGTGTCCCCGCATCGATTGGAGGCTCTGCTCAGGGATGCAGATCCGGCTGTGGTGGCGCGCATCAAAGGGGAGAAGGTCCTCCTCGATATGCGAACTGTCCGCGAGGACGAGGTGGGGCTTTTGATCAGCGCCGTCGGTCCAATACTTGCAGGCGAGTTGGGCTCATGAGCGATCCGAGCGCCACTCCGACTCCGTCCGCGCTCACCCGCGATGAGGCCACCCGCCTCGCCCAATCGGAAGAGATAGAGCCCCGGCTCCTCGAGGAGTTGCCCGCCCAATTCCCCGAGGACGAAGAGCTCTGGAAGCTCCTCGTAGGGAATCCCCTCACCCCGCTCCCCGCCATGATCTATATGGCGGAACGGGCGCCGGCTTCGGTGGCGGCCCAACTGCTGGAGGATCGGGTCTTCCTCTTCCACAACCCCGTCGTGGGCCACGCCCTCCTCAAGAACCCCAGCCTGTCCGCGGCGGACCGCCGCAGAGTACAATGGATCCTGCACGAAACGACGAAAGAAGAGCCCGAGCGAAAGAAGACGCTTGTCCAGTTGATCCGGGAGATGAACACCGGGCAGAAGCTGGCCCTGGCGAAGAAGGGGAATAAGGACGCGCGGATGATCCTGATCAAGGACCCCAACGACATGATCGCCCTCGAGGTGATCAACAGCCCGCGCATCAGCGATGACGAGATCATCAACGTCGCCCAGATGCGGGATATCTCCGATAAGGTCCTTAGGGCCATCGCCAACATCCGGCGCTTCCGGGCCAACAAGCTGGTGGTCACCAGCCTCCTCCACAATCCGAAAACCCCCGTAGGGGTCTCGTTGGGTCTCGGGCTTCCCAATCTCACCGACAGGGAACTCCAGTTCTTGGCCAGGGATCGGAACATCCCTGCCGCGGTCTCCCGGGCGGCCAAGCAGGTCCTGGACCGCCGGGCGAAGGGTCCGGCGGCAAAAAAAGAGTAGGGGAGGATGCGCGGTCTCTTTTTCACATGTGAAGGCGTCGAGGGCTCGGGCAAGACCACGCAACTCCGACGCTTGGCCGCCAGCCTGCGGCACGCCGGGCAACCTGTGATGGAGACCCGAGAGCCTGGAGGGACATCCCTCGGCGAGGCGATTCGGTCCATGCTGCTCATGACCCGCGATCAGGAGATGGCGGCCGAGGCCGAACTCTTTCTCTATCTGGCCTCGCGTGCCCAACTCAGTCGCGAGTGCATCCGCCCGTCCCTTGAGGCGGGGATCATCGTCGTCTGTGATCGATTCGCCGATGCGACCGTCGCCTACCAGGGGCACGGGCGGGGCCTGGACCTGAGGCGCATCGCGACAATGAATCGGGTCGCCACCGGGGGTCTCACGCCGGACCTCACCATCCTCCTCGATCTCGACCCCCGCGAGGGGCTCCGCCGTGTGAAGGCGCGTGGACAGGTCTCACTGCCCGAGCCCTTCCTGGATCGCCTGGAATCGGAGGCCTTGGAGTTCCACGACCGGGTGCGGGAGGGGTATCTCCATCTCGCCCGGGAGGAACCTCATCGATTCCTCGTCGTCGATGCCACACGCCAGGAAGAGACAATCGCCGGAGAGATCTGGCAGCGGGTCGAGCCGCTGATCGGGAGCTGGGCTGTTCAAGGGGAGAGGCGGTAGTGGGCTTTGCCGGCATCCTCGGCCAGGAACGTGCGGTCTCGCTGCTCAAGCGGGCGATCGAGATCGATCGCCTGCCGCATGCGCTCCTCTTCACCGGACCGAAAGGGGTCGGACGGTTTCTCACGGCCATCACGGTTGCCAAGGCGCTGAACTGCCTGAACAGGGTCAACGGCGATTGCTGTGACCGCTGTCCCGCCTGTGGCAAGATCGCCAAGAGCATTCACCCCGACGTCCATCTGGTCACCCCGGAAGGCGCCACGGTCAAGATCGATCAGATCCGCACCCTGACCCGCGAGGCACCCCTCACGCCTTACGAGGGACGAGGAAAGGTCTTCATCCTGGATCAGGCCGAGACGATGACGGAGCAGGCCCAGAATGCGCTCCTCAAAACCTTGGAAGAGCCCCCGCGAGCCACCTTCCTGATCCTCATCGCCCCAGAGGCCTCGGCGCTGCTTCCCCCGATCGTTTCCCGCTGTAGCCAGATCCGATTCGCCCCCGTGCCCGAAGGGGCCGTCGCCACCCGGCTCCGGGAGCAGGGGTGTGAAGAGGGGGAGGCCACCCTCCTGGCCAGCCTCGCTGGCGGCAGCCTCGGCCGGGCGCAAGAGCTGCGCAAGAGCCCGCTCTCAGAGGTCTGGGATCTGGTGGGCCAGGTCTTTGCCTTCCCCCCCGGAAGGACCGTCCCCGTGCTCGAGCTGACAGAGCAGGTCCTCCGTCAGAAGGAGACCGTTCCTCTCTTCCTCGAGGCGCTCCTCGTCTGGTGCAGGGACCTCATGGTCTCAAAGGTGACGCGTCACCGGGAGCTGCTGGTCTATCGAAACCGCGAAGCAGTCCTGCGAGGCCAGAGTGAGGGCCTCGCGCTCAGGCAGCTTTTGGCGATGTATCGCACGGTGAAGCAGACCCTGGACGGACTCGGCCGGTACGCGAACCCCCGGCTCAGCTTGGAGGTGATGTTCCTCACGCTCCGCGACCTTCAGGCCGCTTAGACGGATCACCCCGCGTGGAGCGCCATCCATCTCGATGAGTGAGCGGATCATCTACATTACCACCCCGATCTATTACGTCAACGACGTCCCGCACCTCGGCCACGCCTACACGACCATCCTGGCCGATGCCCTGGCGCGGTTCAAGCGATTCACGGGGCATCGTGTCTTCTTTCTTACGGGGACCGACGAGCACGGGGACAAGATTGCCCAGGCGGCTGCCAAGGCCGGTGACGAACCGCAGGCGTACGCCGACCGGATCAGCGCCGCCTTCCGCGACACCTGGCAGGCCTTGAAGATCACCTATACCCGCTTTATCCGCACCACCGAGCCCTCCCACCAGCGACTGGTTCAGGCCCTTCTGCAACGGATCTACGACCGTGGGGAGATCTACCTCGGGGAGTACGGCGGCCAGTACTGCTTCGGTTGCGAGCGCTTTTATGCGGAGCGCGAGCTCGAGGACGGCAAATGCCCCGATCATCAGGTCGAGCCCACCTTCATCAAGGAGCGAAATTACTTCTTTCGCATGAGCAGGTACCAGGAGAGGCTGATCAAGCACCTCGAGGAACACCCCGACTTCATCCGTCCCGAGCGGTACCGCAATGAGGTGCTGGCCTTTCTCCGGGAGCCCCTCGAAGACCTGTGCATCTCGCGGCCGGTCAGCCGCCTGAGATGGGGGATCCCGCTCCCCTTCGATCGCGACTATGTCACCTACGTCTGGTTTGATGCCCTGATCAACTACGTGAGCGGCCTCGGCTATCCGGACAGCGAAGAATCGCGGACCTTCTGGCCCGAGGCCAATCACCTGATCGCCAAGGACATCGTCAAACCGCACGGCATTTACTGGCCCACCATCCTCTGGGCGGCCGAGATCCCGCTGTACCGCCATCTCCATGTGCACGGGTACTGGAAGGTGGAGTGGAGCAAGATGTCCAAGAGTCTCGGCAATGTGGTTCGGCCACTCGATCTCACCCGGAAATACGGCCGGGACGCCCTACGCTACTTCCTCCTGAGAGAGATGGTCTTCGGACTGGATGCCAGCTTCAGTGAAGACGCCTTGGTCAGCCGGCTGAACTCCGACCTGGCCAATGATCTCGGCAACCTGCTGAGCCGCGTCTTGACCATGATCGAGAAGTACGTAACCGGCAGGATCCCCCAGCGGATGAGCCCCGACAGTTCGCGGGACCGCGAACTGATGCAGCAGGCCGAAGCCACCCCGACGACCGTCGCGGGCGCAGTGGATGAGCTTGCCTTCAACCGTGCCCTGGAGGCCCTGTGGGAACTGGTGAATACGGTCAACAAGTATATCGACAGCACCAAGCCCTGGGAGCTCAGCAAGAAGGACCCTCACGCCCTGGAGCGGGTCCTGTACCATGCCTGGGAGGCCTTGCGGATCGTGGGGCTCCTCGTCTCGCCTTTCCTGCCCGAGACGGGGCAGGCCATCACCGACCAATTAGGGATCCACGGAGACATTGAGACGATGCGGATCGAGCAGGCCGCGTGGGGAAGCGGCCCCACATCCGGCATGATCCGCAAGGGGCCACCCCTCTTCCCCCGCGTGGAGGGGGGCTTTGCGGCGATCCGGGCCCAAGAAGAGGTTGAACCCGCTATCCCCCAGATAAGCCTGGCGGAGTTTCAGCGCCTCGACCTCAGGGTGGTCGAGATCGTGCGCGCCGAGCCGGTCGCCGGCTCGAAAAAGCTCCTCAAACTCGCCGTGCGTCTCGGCAAGGAGGAACGAACCCTGGTCGCGGGGCTGCAAGGCCAGTACGCCCCAGAGGCGCTGATCGGCAAGAAGGTGGCCGTCGTTGCCAACCTCAAGGCCGCGCGCATCCAGGGGATCGAATCCCAGGGGATGGTCCTGGCCGCCGAGGACGCCGAAGGGCGCATCGTCCTGCTCATCCCGGACAAGGATATTCCCCCCGGCGCCAAGATCCGCTGAGACAGGGCACACCGCCCTCCCTTCGGCATTGTTCGCTACAAGAGCCTCGCTACAATCCTGAGCAGCGCTGGCGCAGGATGCTCAAAAAGGCTGCAGGTGGCTGGGAATGATACAGGATCGTGTGAAGGACAGAGGTAGGGTAGTTTATACAGACGCGGGTTCGCGCTGCTGGAGCTTATCGTGGCAGCAAGGGCACGCCTCGTGTATATCCAATAAGCCATTCAGCATGTAGGCGACCCATTGGATCGGCTGAACCCAGATCTTGCATGAAGGGCAGAACAGCATTTGCGCCTCCCTGTGCCCCACTTCATCGTTCCCATTTAGCAACCATCGTGCCAACGCAGGACTACTAGGTCAAATTCACGGGTTACTACATTAGACGCAGGACCTGTAGAGCGGATTCCGGACTGCATGGCGGAATTTGGGCAGTTGGCCGGCAGGCCGTCTAGGAGGCTCTCGCCCAAAAGCGCCGATCACCGAGACAGTAATTCTGCCGACCCTGGCGCGACCTCGGGTATGCTATAGGGGCCCTGTGATGTCGCAATAGCGGCTGGCAGCAAAACAACCCGTGATTCCGGGAATCCGACCGATGGAAGCAACCGCTGGACGTTTGACCGAACTCGCCCGCCTCTTCGTCAAACTCGGTCTCATCGGCTTCGGCGGCCCCGCGGCGCACATCGCCATGATGGAAGAGGAGGTGGTCGAGCGCCGCCGCTGGCTCACCCGCGAGCACTTTCTGGACCTCGTGGGCGCGACCAACCTGATCCCCGGGCCGAACTCGACCGAAATGGCGATTCACGTGGGATACCTCCGGGCCGGATGGGCCGGCCTCCTCATCGCGGGAATCGCGTTCCTTCTGCCAGCCGTCACCATCACGGCGGTCTTCGCCTGGGCCTACGTCACGTTCGGCACGCTGCCCCAGGTTGTCCCGTTCCTGTTCGGGATCAAGCCGGCGCTGATCGCCATCATCCTCGCCGCCGTGTGGCGGCTGGGGCGAAGCGCCGCCAAGGGGATGCCGCTTCTGAGTCTCGGATGCGCCGTGACGGTCGCGTCGCTCGTCGGGTGGGACGAGATTGTCCTCCTGCTCCTCGGGGGCGTGATCGGCATGCTGTGGCTCGGGCGAGCCGGCAGCCTTGCGCTCCTTGCGTGGATCTCCGCACCCGCGACGGGCATCGTTGCGGCCGCAGGGGGTGGAAGTGCAACAGCGGCGAGCGTCTCGCTCGTAAAACTCGGGGTGTTTTTCCTGAAGGTCGGGGCGGTGCTGTACGGGAGCGGCTACGTCTTGGTGGCGTTCCTCGAGGGCGGGCTCGTCCGGGATTACGGTTGGCTCAACGAGGCGCAACTTCTCGATGCGATCGCCATCGGCCAGCTCACGCCGGGCCCGGTGCTCAGCACGGCTACCTTCATCGGCTACATCCTCGGGGGACTGCCCGGCGCGGCGGTGGCGACGGCGGGTATCTTTCTCCCGTCCTTCATCTTCGTCGCCGTACTCGGCCTCGTGCTGCCCCGACTGCGCCGATCGCAATGGATGGCGGCCTTCCTCGACGCGGTGAACATGAGTTCGGTGGCATTGATGGCGGCCGTCACGGTGAAACTCTCGGTTTCGACGCTCACCAGCTGGCCCGCCTGGGTCATCGCGCTGGCGGCGGCGGGGGCCGGCCTGCGCTGGCGGGTGAACGCGACCTGGCTCGTGCTCGGGGGTGCCGTTGTCGGGGGGGTCCTGTGGCCATGGGTCAGTTGATCTTCATCCCCGATTCCGCTACCATGAACCAGCCTCGTCGAGGGACTCATGAGCTACCGGGTCGTCATCTTTGATCTCTTCGACACCCTGGCCGACTTTGTCCGGGAGCGCCTCCCCCTCATCCACATCAACGGAGAAGCAATCCGCTCCACGAGCGCCGTAATCTACCCCATCTTCGCCGCCCGGCACGGCCACATTTCCTTGGAGACGTTCTATCAAGCCTTCCGGAAGAGCTTCGATGAGGCAGCTCGTCTGCGTGAGGTGGAGGAGCGCGAGGTCTCAGCCCGCGAGCGGTTCCACCTGTTCTTTCAGATGCTCCAGGTCCCGCTCACCCCGGACAGTGAGTCCTTTCTGGCGAGCCTGCTGGACGTTCACATGGCGTGCATCGCCGACGCCGTCCATGCCCCGCCCGAACACCGGGAGCTGCTCGAGTGGCTGAGGCCCAGGTACCGACTCGCCCTCATTTCCAACTTCGATCACGGTCCCACTGCCCGTAAGGTACTGGACCGGGCTGGGATAACCTCGTCCTTCGAGTTAATCCTCATCTCCGAAGAGATAGGCCAGCGCAAGCCTCATGCCGCCATCTTCGAGGTGGCCTGTCAGGCCCTTCGGATCACCCCCGCCGAGGCGATCTTCATCGGGGACAGCCCCAGCATTGACATCGCAGGGGCAAAGGGAGTCGGCATGGGAGCCATTTGGCTGGATCGGAAGGGAGACCGCCTCGACGAGGCGATCCCGCCCCCGGATCACATCGTGAAACGCCTAGAGGAGATCAAGGGCATCTTGTGACAAAGCGGAGCACGCCTGGCCAACGATTCCGGGGGGAGCCGTCCGTCGCGCGACTTACCGGCGCTGCTCGATGGGAACGTAGTCGCGCTTCCCGGACCCGACATAGAGCTGGCGGGGGCGCGCGATCTTCTGCTCGGAATCGAGGAGCATCTCCTGCCACTGGGCGATCCAGCCAGGTGTCCGCCCGATAGCAAAGAGGACCGGAAAGACCTCCACCGGGAAGCCCATGGCCTCGTAGATCATCCCCGTATAGTAGTCCACGTTCGGATACAGCTTCCGCTTGACGAAGAACTCATCCTGCAGGGCGATCCGCTCCAACTCGATGGCGATCTCCAGGAGGGGATTCGTCCCCCTCTCCTGAAAGATCTGATACGCCAGATTCTTGATGACCTTGGCCCGGGGGTCATAGCTCTTGTAGACCCGGTGGCCAAAGCCCATGAGGAGCGCCTCGCGCGCCTTGACCTTCTTGACGAACTCCGGGACCTTGTCCTTGGAGCCGATCTCGCGGAGCATCCGGAGGACCGCCTCGTTGGCCCCGCCGTGCAGCGGCCCGTAGAGCGCCGCGGTGGCCGCCGCCACTGCAGAGTAGGGATCGACGTGGGAACTCCCGACGCTGCGCATGGCGTTGGCGCTACAGTTCTGCTCGTGGTCCGCGTGGAGGATGAACAGGACGTCCAGGGCCCGCTCCAGCACCGGATTGGGTTTGTATTTCATCTCGGTCATCTTGAAGAGCATGTTGAGGAAGTTGCCGGCGAAGGTGAGATCGTTGTCCGGATAGGCATAAGGCATCCCCAGGCTGTGCCGGTAGGCGAAGGCTGCCATGGTGGGCATCTTGGCGATCAGGCGGTAGATCTGCTTTTCCCGGTTGGCGGGATCCATGATGTTCTTGGCGTCGGGGTAAAAAGTGGAGAGCGCCCCCACCGTCCCGACCAGGATCCCCATCGGATGCGCGTCATAATGGAAGCCATCCATGAACTTCTTGATGTTCTCGTGGATCATGGTGTGGTGGGTGATGTGGTACGTCCACTCGTCGAGCTGCGCGCGCGTGGGGAGTTCGCCGTGGAGGATGAGAAAGGCGGTCTCCAGAAACGTGCTCCGCTCGGCCAACTGCTCGATGGGGTAGCCCCGGTACTGCAGGATCCCCTTCTCCCCGTCGATGAAGGTGATCGTACTCTTGCATGAGGCCGTATTCATGAAGGCGGGGTCATAGCTCATCAGGCCAAAGTCGTCCTCGGAGACCTTGATCTGCCGGAGATCCATGCCCCGAATGGCCCCGTGCTCAATCGGGACCTCGTAGGTTTTGCCGGTGCGGTTATCCGTGATGGTCAGCGTTTCTTTCCCCATGGCCGCGCTCCTTTTGTCCCTCTGTCCCCGCCCCTTCCCTCAGGCCCGACCGGACGTCTCCCCGTCGTCAATTATCGCACAACGAGGGCACAACGCAACTGGAGAAATGGCCCTCTTTATCGCCTCCCTTGCCGCTTCTCCACCAGCAGGACAAGATCTCTGGCCCGCGCCGTGATGGGGGCATACACCCCCTTGGCCACCAGTCGAGGAACGACCACGTGCTCCCCGAGAGCGATGAGCGGAATTGGAAGTCCCAGATAATCCAGCAGGTTTTCCAGGGTGACACCCCCCTCGACCATCAGGGGGAGGGGGGGTAACGGGTCGAGGACCGCTCGGAGATAGCGCGGACCGCCGAGCGGGTCCGCGGGAAAGATCTTCACCACGTCCGCCCCGGCCCGATGGACGGCGAGAATCTCAGTCGGGGTCAGGGCGCCGACGACACTCACCGCCCCCGCCTCCCGGCACAGTGGGACCAAGCTGACATCGCCGACAGGCGAGACCAGGAACTGGGCCTCAGCCTGAAGGGCCAGCTCTGCCTGCTCCTTACTCAGCACACCCCCGGCGCCGACGGTGAGGCCACGTCGGGGTGCCAAGGCCTTGATCACCTGGTCCGCCTCGGGCATGGTCACGGAGACCTCGAGGCTCAAGATACCTCCCGCCGCCACCGCCTCCGCAGCCGCCATGGCTTGCTCCGGGGTCTTTGTCCGGATAACCGCCAGCAGCCTCCGCCGGATCATCCCTTCCAGGACCGCCGCGGGACTTGTCCCCCTGTCGCTTCTCACATCTCTGCTCCGAGCCCTTCGAACGGCCTGGACCCTCTCCATCATCCCCCGAGATGCCCCTCGGAGTGTATCCCGTCCGGCAGAAATTACCAACCCCTCTCAGGGGTGCGGCGCCAGGGGTGGCAGGGATTTCTCAGGGCTCACCGCTTGGACGATAATGTGTTATGATGATCTTCCACGTCCACGTCTGGAGGGGGGTCATGATGCCATATAAGGTGTACGGGGTCAATTTCCTGATTCAGGTCCTCTCGCAGCCACCAGCAGGCGTGACGATCCACTGCCCACGGGGTTCCTCGATCCGGTACGGCCGCGTGGTCGCGACTGGAGACGGCTTCGACGCCGGGGCCAACACCTTCCGGGAGATGCCTCAAGTGGGCACCCTCGTGGCCTTCGAGGAGAGCCCCGAAGGGGTGGAGGGGCATTATTTCTACATGGGAGATGCCGAGTACCGGGTCCTCCATCTGGATGCCGTGATCATCGCCTACCCGCAGGAATAGCGCTTCCCCGCTCTGCTTGGCCACGACGGCCGCGCCCGAGAGCGGTCCACTCACCACCTGGAATACCAGCCGACGGAGGCGCGTGATGGGCACAGGCTTCGCCGGGCAGGTCGTGATCGTGACCGGCGCGTCGAGTGGCATCGGGCGGGAGACGGCCCTCTATTTTGCCCGTGAGAGGGCCCGACTGGTCCTGGCCGCACGTCGTCAGCAACGCCTTCAGGGGCTCGAGCATGAGATCCAGGCCCTTGGGACGGAGGTGCTGAGCGTCCCCACCGATGTGGCCCAGCAGGACCAGGTCGAGGCCATGGTCGAGCGCGCGCTAGAGCGCTTCGGCCGGGTGGACATCCTGGTCAACAATGCCGGCGTCGGCCTCGTTGCCCTGGTAGAGGAGACCAGCCCCAAGGATATGGAGATGATCCTTCGGGTCAACTTCCTCGGGGCGTTTTATGGGATCCGGGCAGCGCTGCCGATCATGCGGAGGCAGGGAAGCGGGCATATCATCAATATCTCGTCCATCGCCGGGAAACGGGGCATCCCCCTCTCCGGAGCGTACTGTGCCAGCAAGTTTGCCCTCATCGGGCTTTCCGAGTCGCTCCGCCTGGAGCTGAAGGGGAGCGGAATCAAGGTCAGCGTCATCTGCCCGGTGGGGACCGCCACGGAGTTCTTCGATGTTCTCAAGGATCCCCGGGGACGAAAGCCCGGTCCCAAGCCACCCGTGCAGACCCCGTCCCATGTGGCGAGGGCCATTATCCGCTGCGCCAGATCTCCCCGCCCGGAGGTGATCGTCTATCCCCCCGCGAGACTCCTCGTGGTGCTGAACGCCCTCTCCCCGACGCTGGCGGACTGGGTCATAGGCATGGTGACCTCC
>JAHFDE010000056.1 GCA_023249165.1 Candidatus Methylomirabilota bacterium
TTCGGGGACCAGATCGCCGGCATCAACATCCAGCGCCCGTCCCTGAACGAAGTCTTCCTCCATCTCACGGGACGGGAATTTAAGCCATGATCCCACTCCGTCCGATTCAGAGCATTGTCGTCCGGGAATTCAAGCGTTTTTTCCGGCAGCGCGGACGCCTGCTCAGCGCGCTCGCCCGGCCCCTGCTGTGGCTCTTCATCCTGGGGACCGGGATCACCCGGATCGTCGAGACGCCCGCCGGGGTCTCGTACCTGCAGTTCCTCTTCCCCGGCGTCCTCGGGATGGTTGTCCTCTTCAGCTCCATCCATTCTGCCCTCTCCACCGTCTATGACCGGGAGTTCGGCGTGATGCGCCTCATCCTCGTGGCGCCCATCTCGCGGCTTACGATCGTGAGCGCCAAGGTCGCGAGCGGCTCGCTGCTCTCCCTCTTCCAGGGAGGCCTCCTCCTCTGCCTGGCCCCGCTGATCGGCCTTCCCTTGGGGCTCGGGCAGATTCTCCTGCTCACCGTCTATGTGCTGCTGACGGCAGTGGCCATTACGGGGGTGGGGATGCTCCTGGCCTCTCGCATCGACTCCCTGGAGAACTTCGCGGGGGTGATGAACTTCGTCGTCTTCCCCATGTTCTTCCTGAGCGGCGGCCTCTATCCGGTAAAGCTGCTGCCGACCATCCTCCAGTGGATCATTTACGCCAATCCTCTCGCCTACGGGATCGATCTCTTCAAGCACGCCCTCTTCCCTGCCGGCGCGATGACCCTCGGCCCGGACTTTTCCCTGGTCTGGAACATGGGGGCGCTCGCGGCCTTCTCCGCCGTCACCATCGCGGGTGCCACCAGTCTCTTCGATAAGGAGGCCCGCCTGGTCCGGATCGCCGCCCGATAGGGCGGTTAAGCGCCGAAGGGACGCCAACGCCTGCCTCTCTGTGAGAAAGCCGAATGCGCGTGCGATAAGAACGACTCCCGATCCCTTTTAGCAACTCTTTTTCGTCCTCTAGGGTGGCGATTCGGTTTGCCCGTGGCTGCGTTGAACATCATGTTTCGTGGCTTGCAGGCGCTGCCCCATTAGCTGCAGAAAGCTGTCCCTGAGCACAGGTATGTGTGAGAAGAGCGAGACGAAGGCTCCAGCTTTAATGGCAAGGACATCGACGTCGGTCACCGCCCGGACCGTCAAGGTGCGGGGAATCCGTCGGATGAGGGCTATCTCGCCAAAGTGGTCTCCAGGCCCCATCCGTCTGATCACTCTTTCACCCTTATCTGCGTCCTCCTCAACCGCCTCCACCTCTCCGTTCTCGATCACATAGACCCTATCCCCGATTTCTCCTTTTCGGAAGATAGTCGCTCCCCGCGCAAAGTGCTCTTTGATCAGTTCTCTCTCTGGTGTTGTGATCACAACCACGATACATATGAGAATTGAGAGCAGGATAAACGATTGCGCTGCCAACATGAAAATCGTTACGGTCGCCGGACCGACATTGACAAAGAGGACGATCGACATGATGGTGGCCGAAACGGTCAGCGCCTGGGTGACGACCAGGGCAGTCCGCTTGACCCAATCGGCCGACTTTCGTGAAGGTGTCATGTTCACGCCCCTTTCCCGTTCGCCTTGAGCGAGGTTGGATGCGTCGGGCGGTGGCAGTGGAGGCAGGACATCTTATCGGACGTTAAGAGATCCCGGAGGGGGCGATGAACAGCCAACCCCTCGTACTTTTTGGCCCCATCATGGCAGTGCAGACAATTCCAATTGGAATACGGTTCAGAGAGTTTGATAGGGAGTTCCCAGCTCGCGGTGTAGAATCGATATACATCCTTTAACCCTGCCATCTTGGCTCGAAAGGTGCCAAAGAGCCCGTAACTGACATGACAGGAGTAACAGTGCTCGGTGACGATGTAGCGATTTTGGTAATGGATGGCTGCGACCGTTTTGCTCGTGGGATCCATCATGTCGTTGACATACGGGTCCATCACGGGATGACAGGAACCGCAGAAGAGTACCTTTTTCGCCTCTTCAATCGCCACAAAGTTCCCTAAGAACCAGATGAACAACGGCAGGATTGCCAAACCGATCAGGTGTAACCATTTCGCCGTCGGTTCCAAGAGGCGGTCCCGGTGATAGATCACCGTATAGAGGACGAGGAGCAGCACGATGATGCCCGAGCCGATCCCAAGTAGCTTGGCAAGCTCAACAGCGGTGAGCGGCTGATCGAGGGGAACACCGTGCTGAATCTGTGCTTGGGGCAACATGGTCTCCCGGAGGATTTGACGTTAGGGTATCTCTCGCGCTGTGGGGCCCAAACGCTCCTTGTCCTTTTCGAGACGTTCCTGGCTCATCTGCTCAAAGATCTTCCGAAGCGGGGCGAAGCCAGCCAGCAAAGAGTTGAAAGCCCCTCGGTCGATCGTGAGGGCATCCACCGCTGTGACGGTGCGCACCGTGGCCGACCTGGGGGCGTTGCTGAGCAGAGCCAGCTCCCCAAAGCAGTCTCCTGAGCCCTGCTTGGTAAGCAGGATCTCTCCCTTCCCCGGTTCTTCCCGTACGATCTCCACTTCCCCTTTCATGATGATGTAGACTTTGTCTCCCCAATCGCCTTGCCTGAAAATGGCTTCTCCCGGTTCGAAGTGTTCGTAGGAGATGCTCGCGGAACGTGCGATCTTGAGCTGGACGATATCCATCGGGAGGATCACGTCCAGCAACCAATCTATCGCCACCCTCAGCTTCCGATCGAGCCCGGGCAGTTTCATAAAGTAAAAGAACCGCCACAGGTGCCAGGCAAGGTAGCCGGAGACCTTCACCCCCAGGATGTCCGCAACGGCCGAGTGGTGGCCGAGAGCTGCCACTGTGCCAAGGCTAGAGTAGGTAAAGGGCCGCCTTGCCGTCCCCCGGATTGTAGCGACGATGTTCGTTGCGATGCACTTCGCCTGGCGGATGGCATGCTGGGCCGTTGGGGGGCACGGCTGGCCACTCTTGTGATCTACGATCCGCGCGCAATCGCCGACGGCCCACACCCCAGGGAATTCGGGCAGCTCCAGGAATTCGTTCGTGACGATCCGCCCCCTTTCCTTACGGCAGGGGAGGGCTGCCAGTAGGGGATGGGGAGCTGACGGGACGGTGCTGATCAGGGTTTTCGTTGGGATCCGTTCTCCTCCGTCGAGGAGGACATGCTCACCGGTCGCGCCGGCGAGACGGGTGTTCAAGCGGATCTCTACCTTCCGGCGCTCGAGGATCCGTTGGGCAAAAGTGCCGAGGTCCTCGCTTAACTCCGGCAGAATACGGGAGCCAGAGTGAAGGAGCACCAGCCGTATTTCGTTGAGATCTATGCGACGGTAGGCCTTGGCAGCCTCGCGCACAAAATCATTGACTTCCGCGATCGCCTCCACGCCAGAGAAACCGCCACCGGCCACGACGAAGGTGAGCAACTTCTGCCGACGATCCCTGTCTTCCTCGATGTCGGCTTCCTCCAAGATATGGAGAATGTGATTCCGAAGGAACAAGGCGTCGCCGAGAGTCTTAAAGGGCAGTCCATGCTCCTGGAGGCCTGGCAACCCGGCAAAGTTCATGACCGTCCCGAGGGCAAGGACCAAATAGTCGTATTCGAGCTTTCGGGGCTGAGGCCAGAAGCCAGGGGAAGTGGTGATCACTTTGGCGTCGAGATCAACGGTCTCCACCTCTCGCGTGAAAAGGTTCACCTGAGGGCAGAGCCGTCGGATTGGGACGATGGTATCGAGGATCCCAATGCTTCCCGAGACCACCTCTGGCAGCATCGGCTGAAAGACGAAATAATTTTCGCGGTTGATTAGCGTGATGTCGACATCCGGCTCCCGCTTTAGCAGCTTACCAAGCTCCATGGCAGTATAGACGCCGCCAAAGCCGCCGCCCAAGATCACAATGGACTTCCGCCGGTTCGCACTGACAGCCATACTCATCTTGCCCCCGTTTAGGATTCAAACCAGGGGGGATGTGAAAACTGCTCGCGCCAAGCACCCGATCCTTTACGCTTTCAGGCTCAGGACGTTGTAGGTGGTAATGGGACGGTGAAAGCCCTTCATTGTCAGCTCGCCCACGGGCCCGACCTCTACGAGCTCCTCCACCTTTCCTAGCAAGCGCTTCGAGATCAGAATCTGGCCGGGTTTGGCCTCGCCGCAGAGGCGGGCGGCAAGGTTGGTGACGGTGCCGATCGCTCCGTAGTCCCAGCGTCCCTCGAAACCGATGGCGCCGATGGTGGCGTAACCTTGGGCGATACCGACGCCGAAATCGAGCTCGTATCCTCGCTTGCGCCATGTGACGATCAGCTCTGCCACGCGATCGCGCATCGCCAGCGCCATGCGAATTGCCCGTTCCTCGGGGTCCGGCATGGGCACCGGGTCATTGAAAAAGATCATCATGCCGTCGCCAGTGAAGCGCTCGAGCGTCCCCTCGTGGGCAAGGATCAACTTGCCCATCTCGGTATGGTACTCTCGGAGGACCCCCATGACCTCCTCGGGCTCGGAGACCTCGGCGAAGGCGGTAAAGCCCCGGAGGTCCAGGAAGACCACAGTCACCTCCCGGCGGTGGCTCTTGAGGGGGTCCTCGACCCCGCCGGCCACGATCAGCTCGGCAAGCTGGGGAGAGAAAAAACGTTTGAGCCGCCCGAGGCTCTCGATCTGGGCCAGCTGCTCCTGCACCCGTTGCTCGAGCGTCCGATTCCACTCCGCAAGCTGAACCGACTGCGCCTCGAGTTGAGCGGCTTGTTCCTGGACCCTATCGTGGAGTGCCTTGATCCGCAGCATCGACTTGACCCTGGCCACCAGCGCGGCATGGTCCAAGGGCTTCGTCAAGTATTCGTCGCCGCCCGCCTCCAGCCCAGCAACGACGTCCTGCGAGCCCGCCTTCGCGGTGACCATGATGATCGGCATGAACGGGAGGGAAGGGTCCGCTTTGAGGTGGCGGCAGACTTCCATCCCGTCCATCTTGGGCATCATGATGTCCAACAGGATCAGGTCCGGCAGCTTCTCTCGGGCCTTGACCAGCGCCTCTTCGCCGTCGGTCGCCGTGAGGATCTCGTAGCCGTGGACGGCGAGGCGTCTCCGCAAGATGTCCAGGTTCTCGGGGTTGTCGTCCACGATGAGGATCCGTGGCGGCGTTCTCACGATCTCCTCCGCACGACGGTCCTCGCCCCCGCCTACGGCAAATACTCCCGGATCTTGGCCAAGAGCAGGCGCGGGCTGAAGGGCTTCGTGACGTACGCGTCGCAGCCGGCCGCCATCGCCTTGGCATCATCACCGCTCAGCGCGTACGAGGTCACGGCGATGATCGGGATCTGGCGGAGGGCGGGGTTGGCCTTGATCCGGCGCGTCGCCTCGTAGCCGTCAAGGCCCGGCAGCTGGATGTCCATGAGGATGAGGTCGGGGCGGTCGGTCTGTGCCATGGCCACGCCCTCTTCCCCGTTGACCGCTTCGATCATCTCATACCCAGCGCTGGTGAGAAGGTCGCGCACGATGCGCCGGTTGTCCTCTTGGTCTTCGACGACCAGGATCCGCTTGCTCATGTCCTCTCCGCTTGCCGGTCGACACGCACCGGTAACGTGAACCAGAAGGTCGAGCCCTGCCCTGGTGTGGACTCCACCCAGATGCGCCCTCCATGCATCTCGATGATCCGCTTGGCGATCGCGAGCCCGAGGCCGGTTCCGCCCTTTGTCTTGGTGGTGGAGTTGTCGACTTGCTGGAATTCTTCAAAAATCTTCTGCTGATCACCCAGGGCGATCCCCGAACCCGTGTCGGACACCGAGACCAGGAACGCGCCGTCTGATGCTTGCGCCTGTATCCTGACCTCGCCGACCTCGGTAAACTTGATCGCGTTCCCCACCAGGTTCAGCAGCACCTGGGCGATCCGCCGTTCGTCGCCCCTGCCGCGAGACAGGTCGGGCGGCACGGCCACCTTCAGCGCGAGCTGCTTCTCCGCCGCCAACGACTCCACTGCGGTGACGACGGTGTGAACGACCTCCTTCATGGAATAGTCGTTCAGGCTGAGGTTGAGCTCCCCCGCCTCGATCTTGGAGATGTCGAGGACATCGTTGATCAGGCCGAGAAGATGGCGCCCGCTCTTATCGACTCGCCCCAAGACGTCCCGGATCGTTTCAGGTACCTCGCCATAGATCTTGTCGAGGATCAGCTCCGTATATCCGAGGATGGCATTCATCGGGGTGCGGAGTTCATGGCTCATGTTGGCGAGAAACTGGGACTTGTGGCGCGAGGCGGCTTCCAGCTGAATGTTGGCAGCCTGAAGCGCCTGCGTCCGCTCTTCCACCCGCTGCTCTAATTCCTCGGCGTGGTCTTTTATCTGGGCGTAGAGCCACGCGTTCTGGAGTGCGAGGGCGAGTTGTTGGGCCAAGGGGTCCAGCAGTTCCAGGTCGCGCTCCGTATACGCGCCCGGTGTCCGGCTATCCAGGAGCAAGACCCCGACTGCCTCCCCTGCGGCCACCAAGGGGAACTGGACGGTCGCGCGCACCCCCTCCCGGGCGATGAAGGTTTCATCCGAATAGGTGGCCTCCGTCGCCAGATCCCGGACGAGGCGGTGGGTTTTGTGAGCCAGCACCCACCCGACGGCGGTTGCCTTTACCTGGGGCCAGACCGCTCCATGGTGGGAGGACACGGGCGGCTCAGCCACCGATAGGACCATGCGGAGCTTCTCCCCATCCGGCACCACGACCCCGATCCGATCATAGGGGACGAGCGCCTTGACCGCCTCTGCAAAGGCCGGGTAAACCTCCTCCACCTCAAGGGACCGGCTTAACAGCGCGCCCAGCCGGTAGAGCGCCTCCCACCGCTTCGCCTGCTGAGTGGCCGCTTCATAGAGCCGGGCCTGCTCGATGGCGAGGGCCGCCTGAACCGCTAGCGCACTCAAGAGCTGTCGGTCCTCCTCGCGGAACTGGTGGGGAGCCCGGCTGTGTACATAGAGGACGCCGATCACTACATCACGCGCTTTCAGAGGGACCGCCACCGCGGAACGGAGGCCTGCTTCCTCAAGGATCCCCAGAAAGGGACTGCCACGATATTCCTCCAGGTAGTCGCCCACCACTATCGGCATGCCGGTCACGACCACCCGCCCGCCGAGCCCTTCCCCCGGCCGAAAGCGCACTCTGGCGAGCCCCTCAGTAATCGTGCCGCTGGAAGCCTGCATCGCAAAAGTGTCGCTTCCCTCCTGGCGAAGCGCCAGCAGGCTCACCTCCGCCTGTAAAAGTGCACGGGCCTGCTCGACGATCAGGCGCAGGGTCGGTTCGAGGGCAACCTGGGCGGTGATCTCCTGGCCGATGTCATACAGCGTCCTGGTCTCAACGACTTTCCGTTTGAGTGCTACCTCGTTCTCTTCCAGGCTGGCGACCATCTTGGTAAAGGAGTTGGCCAAGCGCCCGATCTCGTCTCTGGAGTCAATCTCGACCTTGACAGAACGCTGGCCGGCAGCAATCGTCTCGGCCTGATCGGTCAGCTGCTTAATCGGCCGGGTGATCCGCCGGGAGAAGGCATAAATGGCTACCGTGCAGAGGGCAAGGAAGGCCACGGTCAGGCCCCCCCAGAGCTTCAGGAGGGCCATGACATGACTCTCCACGCTCTGAAGCGAGAGGCCGATCCTCACGGTCCCGATACTCCGCTGCCTCCCTTCCTGGGCCTGACCCGGTCCCTGACCGAGGGGGCCGATCAGGAGCTCCTCGGCCGTCTTCACCGGTTCCGAGAGGATGGGGGAGGAGAACTCGACGAATCGTCGCGCATTTTCCTCCGCGGAGCGCCCCGTGAGCGCGCTGACCTGCCTCCCTCCCTTGACGAGGATTTTCCCGTCCTCACGGTAGATGAACACGAAGGCGACGTCGGGATCGCCCACCACGCCCCGCATCGCGGATGTGAGAAGTCGCCCGTCCTCCGCCAAGACCCCCAGCTCACTGCTGGAGGCGAGATTGGCGGCCATTGCCTGGCCCCGCTTCATAAACTCCTCTTCCGCCAGCCCCTTTTGCCACCAAAGGCTGATACCCCCGAGGAGGAGAAAGAGCGCCAGGACGATCGGGATGACCGACCAGAAGATTCGCGCCCGGAAGGTAGAAAAAGCCTTGAACCTGGGAGATTTGATCACAGTCCACTTCATGATCACTTCCTCAACGGGTACGGGACCCCAACGGTTCAGATGACGTCCGCCCTGAGCCCTTCATTTGTGTTGAGTTCGCCTCTCCCGTCCCCCCCAGGTTATCTTTGTCCCCCGCGGGGAAACCTTACTGGTCCTTGGTTACCTGGGGCGGACCAACACTTCTGCTGACCAGAACACTGGGGACCTTGGCTTCCTTGGACACAATCAGGTAATCCCACATTCCCTGGATCCCGTGACCTGTCACCCCGCAGAAGAGGAGAAAACGGCCCTCCTTGTTGGCGACAAATTCAAATGAGTCTTGCTCCCCCGCCAGTAATCCTGGGACGAGTTTGACGGTCGTCGCCCGGGGGAAGGCGAGGATTCCGCCCTCCAGCGGCATCGCAATCGCTTCGTTGACGACCGCGAGGCTGTGGGGGATGGCGCCAAGTCCCTTGTTCCGGAACGTGACCTCCACCTTCCAGCCGAACGGAATGATGGCGGTCATATCCCCGCCTCCATACCCGTTGTAGTTCATGGTCCCGTTCGTTCCATCCGCCGCCCCGACGAGCAACAGTTGGACCACCTGTTTCTGAGGATCGAACTTCATCCAGTCCGGGTGGATCCCCACATCAGCCGGAATGATGGTATCTGCCGTCGCCAGGATGCCCTTGGGGATCTCCATCCCCAACTTCTGCGCCGCCTTGAGGTTCGCGGTGAGCGTGACTCGACGGGCCGTCGTATAGGGGACTTGAGCTACGGTCTTTCCTCCCATGATACTGTTGGCCACTTCCCCCGCCTGCCTCCCGATGTCCTCGCTGCTCGCGAACGAGAGGGAGAAAAGAGCTCCCATCTCGGCTTGACGCTTCGACAGCCCAAGGAGCGGGACCTTATTCCGGTAGGAGAAGAGGAGCATGCGCTCGATGACCTCCGGGGCAAGGATGGTTTCGTCGGGCAAGATCCAAAGGACGTCTACCCCCTCCTCTTGCAGGGAATCCAGGGCTTGAATGGCCTCTTTGGGGGAACCGATCGCCTTGGCGATGAGTTGAAGCCCCTCCGCTCGCGCGACCGAATCCGCCTGTTTTACCAGATAGCCGGTGTTGGCCCGGTTGAAGACAACGCCCACGCGTCGGATCTGGGGGCCCAGCTGCTTGAACAGCCGGACCGGCTGTTCGACCGGTACATTGATGCTCGCCCCTGTGACGTTCTTCGTCCCAGCCCCAACGATGTTCGGGGGGTTGAGGACCATGGCATAGACCACGGGGACGTCGGTCACCTCGCCGGCGACCACCTGGAGGGCCAAGGTCCCGATGGCGAAGACGAGGTCGGGTTTGACCTTAGTTCGGATCTCGTTCAGGATCTTTTGCCCCCTGTTGAAGTATCCCTCCATGTTGTACTCGGCAATGATGGCGGGGAAATCGAGCTTTCCCTTGAAGCCCCGGAGGGCTTCTCGGTAGGCGTCCACATCGGCGCTCATGATGACGGCCACGTTCTTGGCGGCGGCAGGGCTAGCCGGCCAGAGAACGGAGCCGAGGATCATGAGGGGAATGAGGAAAGTACGGAAAAGCCTTTGTGGACAACCCTGGTCCTTACAAAGGCCAACCAATTGCGTCCTCCTGCCGCCACACGACGCGGTCGTCACGGTTTCTTAGGGAGGCCAAAGACGAAGACGGTGTCACCGTATCGATACCGCACCTGAACGCTGCCGCCGACGGCCACGGCGATGAACTGCTCACCGTCCACCTCGAAAGACATTGGAGCGGCGTTGACGCCCGCGCCGCACTGAAACCGCCAGAGCTCTTTCCCCGTTTTCGCGTCAAAGGCATAGAAGTTCCCCGTGTTGTCGCCGCCAGTGAAGACCAGCCTCCCGGCCGTGGCCAGGGCCCCGCCGATCAGGGGATCCGGCAGCTTATTCTGCCAGACGATCTTGCCGGTGTTCACGTCAATCGCGGTGAAAATCCCCCACTGCTTCTCGGTGGGGATCGAGCTGAACGCACTGCCGAGCCACATCCCCCCCTTCTCGTGGGGCGCCGGGTGAGTGGTGTATAACATGGGCTGGTGAAGGGCCGAGACGTAGACCATCTCGGTGTCAGGGCTGTAGGCCACCGGGGACCACTCTGATCCGCCATTCGCGCCCGGAAGCATCCGGATTCCCTCCGGAGTTGGCGGCGTGAATATGTTTTCCTGGGGGACGAATGCTTCGGACCTCCGGATCAATTTCCCAGTCGCCCGGTCGTGAATGTAATACCATCCCGTCTTGCCTGCATGGCCCACGGCCTTGACCCGCCGCCCATCCACCGTGGTCTCGAAGAGCACCGCCGGACTCACGGCGTCCAGGTCCCAGACGTCGTGGGGAATATATTGGTAGTGCCACTTGTAGGTCCCCGTCTTCACATCGAGGGCCACCATCGATTCGGTGTAGAGGTTGTCCCCGGGTCGGACCTCGCCGTCAAAGTCGGGTGAGGGATTGCCGACCATAATGAAGAGGGTGTCGGTCTCCGGATCAACCGCCGGGGTCATCCAGACGCCCCCTCCACCCCGCTGCCAGGCGTCCTTGTACTTGGCGAAGTCCGCCTGCTCCTTCTTGATATTCCGGTTGAGCTTTTCCCCTTCGGGCGTGGTGGGGCTCCACTTCCCTTCCCAACCGGTCTCGGGGAGGGTCCAGAAGCGCCAGCGCCGCTTGCCGTCTGTGGCATCGTAGGCGTCCACGAAGCCCCTGATCCCGTACTCGCCCCCGGAGGGCCCGACGATGATCATCCCCTTGTAGACGAGGGGGGCTAGAGTGAAACTATGCCCGGCCGAAGCGTCGGCCACCTCGGCGTCCCAGACGACCTCGCCCGTCTTCTGATCCAGGGCTATAAGGTACGCGTCCAGGGTGGCCATGTACACTCGACCATAGGCCACCGCCACGCCGCGGTTATTAGGGCCACAGCAGAGGGCAGGGGTCACGCCCATCTTGTGTTCGTAGCGCCAGAGCTCCTTCCCGGTCCTCACGTCCACCGCGATCGCATGGTTGAACGGGGTGGTGAGATACATGACCCCGTCCACGACGAGGGGCGTGGTCTCGAAGGAACCGATGGGGCCGCCCGTCTGATACACCCACCGAGGCACCAGGGTGTGAACGTTCTGCGCGTTGATCTGCTTCGAGGTCACATAGCGGGTGTTACTGTAATGCTTGCCGTACGTCAGCCAGTTCTTGGCATCGGCCTGGGTATTCAACAGCATCTTATCGGTAACCGAGGTATGCTGGACCTCAGCAGCAAGGATGAAAGACACGTTTAGCAACAGGATGAGCAGCAGCAGGAATCCTACCCATCCAGCGATGAGTCCCCTCGTACCACCATTCGGATCATCTGCGTTTACCATTGTTTCCCCCCAATCCCCAAGGCTTCTCAGCCGGATCCCGACGTTCACCGCGTTACGGCAACACCAGGACATGCCGTATCCCCAATGATCCGAGAATTCTTATCGCACGCTATGGTGCCAATGGCATTTCTTTTTAATGTCGCGTGAGCGCCGTAGCCCAGGTCGACGTCCACGCTATTGCCTGTGATGGTGGCCCCCGACATGGTGACATCGCCGCCGTTTTCCACCGCCAATCCCTTACCCTTGTTGTCCTTTATATGCCACGTGGCGCCGAAATCCCTGACACTGGAATGGCCGCCGACGTAGATCCCATTTCCCCCATTGCGTGCAATGCTGAGCGTACCGGCCCACAGCATGAAAACACTGTCCAAGAGTCCAACGCCGTTTTTCTTATTATCGTTCATTGTCACCGTGCCCCCTTGCCTGTCGATCTGGACAAAGCTACCGAGGGCGAGGATGCCATGGTCGGCGTTGTTGTCCAGGTGGATGGTCGCCCCGTCGAAGCTGCCGACACTCGAGGTAAAAAGGACACCGAGACCGCTGTTGCCGTTGTGCGTCAGGTTAACGGTGCCATGGAAGAGGAGACTGGAGCTGTCGAACACAACAATCCCCCACTCGCCATTGCGTCGGAAGGTGGAATCGGTGACCTCGGCCGTCGAGTTCTCACTGA
>JAHFDE010000057.1 GCA_023249165.1 Candidatus Methylomirabilota bacterium
CGCCCGCGCGCGCCCCGCAGAGGCGTGCGAGCCACAGCGTATCGTGGGACTCACGAGACATCGCCCCGGCCTCCAGGTCGACCTGATCATAGAGCGAATCACCCTACCCCTCTTGACCCGAAAACGCAACGGCTTTGCCCTCGACCCGTTCAACTGCCCGCTGTGCCGACTCCCTCCGGCACAAAAGATGCATTGACACTCTCCCCTGCAGGGCTCTATACTTATTGCGGCTTTAGCTTCTCACGGTTTTGCCGTGTATTCGTGACGAGGCCGCGAGGACTGCAGTCCAGCGGCCTCTTGTGTGTTTAGGGAAAGGAGACAGAGGCATGGCAGCCCGAGTATACGTGGGCAATCTCCCCTTCAGCATCGATGCGGAGCAGTTGCGCGCCCTCGTTGAGCAAGGTGGCCACAAGGCGCTGGACATCAAGATCGTCACCGATCGCGAGACCGGCCGACCCCGCGGGTTCGCCTTCGTGGAGATGGCGAGCGCCGACGAGGCGCAGGCGGTCATCTCGGCCCTGAACGGGCGCGACGTCGGGGGGCGGACGCTCACGGTCAGCATGGCCCGCGAGCGTGAACCGCGGGGCGGTGGCCCGGGTCGGGGCGGTTTCGGCAGGGACCGCACCGGCGGCGGCGGCCGGCGGCAACGGTACTAACGACTCGGAAGCCCGGGCCTCCCCGGGCGCCGAGCGCCAGCAGGAGAGAGGCAATCGCTCAGAGGAGAAGAGCATGACACGTCGGTTTGTGGTTCTCGCGCTTGCCCTGGCGTTAGGGCTGATGGGCTCCCCCTGGAGTCTTGTGTCGGCAGCACCGCCTTCAGCGCAGGACGCAGCGGCCCAGGTGAATGGAAAGAAGATTACCTACCAAGAACTGAACGGCGAATTTCTCGCTCGCACCCGAGTCCCCTTCGACAAGGTACAGGACGACCCGCAGGCGCAGCAGGCTCGAAAGGAGCTATTACAGCAGCTCATCGACGGCGAACTCGTGCTGGAGCAGGCAGAGCGACAGAAATTGACCGTGACACCCCAGGCGGTCGATGAGCAGGTCAAGAGCATCCGGGCTCGCTTTCCCTCCGACGAGGCCTTCAAGCAGGCCCTGGGTGACACCGGATTGACCCCGGAGGGCTTGAAGGCCAATCTCAAGAAGGGAATGTTGCGCCAGCAGATCCTCAACAAGGAGGTCCTGGAAAAGGTCGCGGTCTCCCCGAAGGAGCTAGAGACCTTCTTCAATGAGCATAAAGATACGTATGTCCAGGAGGAGGCGGTGCATGCGAGGCACATCTTGATCAAGGTGGCGCCCGACGCCTCTCCTGAAGACGATCAGAAGGCCAAGGAACGGGCGAAGGTGGTGCTGGCCAAGGCAAAGAAGGGAGAGGATTTCTCGAAGCTGGCCGCGCAATATTCTGAGGATTCCTCGAAGGACAGCGGGGGCGATCTCGGTTATTTCGGTCGAGGGAGAATGGTGAAGCCTTTCGAAGAGGCTGCCTTCGCCCTCAAGGCCGGCCAGATCAGCGATCCGGTCCGATCCCAGTTTGGATACCACATCATCAAGGTGGAAGCCCGAAGAGAAGCCAAGCGCCTTTCCTTTGCCGAGGCGAAGGAGTGGGTGGAAAAGGACCTCACGCGGGAAAAGGCGAGGGTCCGTTACGGGGAATATGTCGCAGGACTGCGCGAGAAGGCCAAGATCACCGTCAATTTGAAGTAGCCCGATTCTAGCTCCCGACCCACCTCAGCGTCATGGTTGCGCGGGCCGCGACCACCTCTCTTGTTTCCGCGCAGCCTCATCGGGCCCCCACTTGCCCGGTGGTCTTCGCCACACGATCAGCGTTTCCCGGCGGCGAGCTGCCGACCACCAGGCGAGGATCGACTCGTGACCAATTCCGCCCCGACACCAACTCATCCTCAGGTGCTGGCAACCGAGTCCCTCTGGCTCCGGGATAAGAGGTGGGACCTCACGTTCATCAGCCTCAGCGTGGTGCTGGTGGGGTTCCCCATCATCACGTATATCTTCGCAAATCAATTCAGTCCACAGATTAGCCAGCTTCTCCGGACCATGGGTTCACCGTTCATCTGGGACGACGATGCGAGTCGGAACCTCGTCAACGGCCTCATCGCAATCTTCATCGGTGGGCCACATATGTACGCGACGTTTACCCGGACAGCCTTTGATGGGGAGTTCACGAGGAAACACAAGCTGGTGATGGGACTTTCCGTGCTGATCCCCGTGGGTGTCGTCTATTTCGGCGTGACAAGCTTTCAGTTCTTGCTCACGTTCTTTTTCTTCTGGGCATCCGTCCATATCCTCCACCAGATCGTGTTCATCATGGAATGTTACGACAAAAGATCCAGCCAATCCCTGACGCCCGGGGCACGCCTGATCGATTACGCGGTCGTTTTCTCTAGCCTCTTTCCTATTGCGACGTATAAGTTGGTCCGCGGCGATTTTCTCATTGGCCAGAACGCCATCATCTTCCCCGAGTTCCTCAAAGTCTCTGCGGTCTTCCACCTGGTCTCCGCCGCTTTCGCAATGGCCCTCGTCCTCTTTGTAGCCAAAACCATCCGGGAAATCCGGCAAGGGCTCGCCCACTACCCGAAGATCCTGTTAATGTCTTTGACGATTGTCGTCTCCTTCTTCATTCCGGCATTTCGGAACCTTGATGTCGCATTCCAGGGATTCAACACATGGCATTCATTCCAGTACCTCGGTTTGACCTATTACATTAACCGGATCCGACATGAGAAAGGCGAAATTTCAAGTCGGTTCATCGATCAGATTTCACGGGAAGGGAAGGGCTGGCAATACTATTTCCTCAACATCGGATTCACGGTCCTTGCCATCGGCCTCATCCTGGTCCTGCTCATGTTCCGGGAGACTCTGGGGTTGTCGTTCGACCAGTGCTACTACATCGTCGTCTTGTCCTTCCTCCTGATGCACTACTTACACGACCACGTGCTCTTCACCCAGCCCGAAGCTATCCTGACGAAGTAACCGCGCCGCGCTCAGGACTCTGTGACGTGCTTGGCCTGTGACTCGCGGGCGTGCTACCTTCAGGCGCAAAGGGTTCCGGCCAACCGGTCGGACAGACATGGGTCACGGCGTGGGATGAGGGCAACATGATCGCCATCCCGATAGGCTTTCTCATGGGTTTTTTGGGGTCCATGCCGATTGCTGGGCCGATCTCTTCCCTCGTATTCCACCGAGGCATGGACGGTCGGTTCTGGGAGGGGTGGGCGATTGGCCTGGGCGGGGCTCTTGCCGAGGGCATCTACTGCGCTTTGGCAGTCTATGGCTTCGGCGCCTTGTACGACCGCTTCCCCGTCTTCACAACGCTCACTCAGGGAATACGCGTCTTGCTGCCGCTCATGCTGGGACTGTATTTCCTACTAACCAAGCGAGCGAATGTACAGGATCCGATGCCGGTCCAGGACACGCGAAGGCAGATGGGCTCGTGCGTGGCTGGGTTCTGCGTTGCGGCCGTGAATCCGGTCCTCTACCTGACGTGGTCAGCCTCCTTGGCCATGCTCTACTCGCTGACCGGTCTCACCCTTCAGGGCCCCGCCAGGATTGCCTTCCTCGGCGGTGTGGTGTGCGGCATTGTTGCATGGCTCAGCCTCTTGCTCGCATTGCTCCGCCACCTCCGGCAGCGTTTCCCGTTCTCGCTGCACGTTGCCTTGATTCGCGCTGTCGGTGTTGCGCTGATCGGTCTATCGCTCTTCTCGCTGATGATGCTTTCCTGATCTGCGTCCCCAATGAGGGGTGCCTCAAAGAGAAAACGAAGGTTCTGGTGCCGGGAGGGGGAGTCGAACCCCCACGGGCGCGAAGGCCCAAGAGATTTTGAGTCTCTCGCGTCTTCCTGTTTCGCCATCCCGGCCCCTGGCGATCAAAAATGAAAGAAGGGAAGCCTCGCGACTCCCCTTCCGGATGCAGCATCCTGAGAGCCTGCTGATAGTGAGGGCTATCTCACGGCCTTCTTCAGATCCGCCCCCGGCCGGAAGCGGACAACCCTCGCTGCGGGGATCCTGATGGTCTTCCCGGTCTGGGGATTCCGCCCCGTGCGCGCCTTGCGCCGTCCCGTGCCAAAGGTCCCGAACCCCACCAGCGTGACCTTCTGCCCCCTCTTCAGGGTGTCCTTCACCGCCTTCAGCGCGCTCCCCAGCGCGTCCTCCGCGGCCCGTTTGGTTACCTTGGCATCCTTGGCCATCCGGTCAACCAGCTGCGCTTTCGTCATCGCCTCTCCTCCCCTTTCCCCATCGTTACGACCCGGAGATGCGCTCCGGCACGCCCCCTATCTCTTTACTTCAAGACGCGGGCCTTCTTGAGCAACTCCTCAAGACCCTTCCGAGCCGCCTGCTCTTCCTTGAGCCGGCCTTCTGCCTCTGCGAGCGCGGATGTGAGCCGCTTCACCTCATTCCGCAGATTCTGCATCTCCACACCCATCTTCGATTTCAGGTCGCTCAGCTCCGCTTGCAACGCAGACACCTGAGTGGACGCCTGCCGGGACTGCCAGAAGTATGCAATCCCGAACCCGATGAGGATCGCCGCGGCAACGAGAGCGATAATCGCCGGTGGCCTCATGACACACCATCCTCGATACCTTCACGTGCGAGGGAGTCTAGCACGGCCCCCGAACGGACCCAAGCACAATCTCCCCGTTATCCGCGAGGCCGCCGCGGCCCTCCCCGGTACGGCTCTGACAGATGCCGCTCGGCCGTCTCCTGAGCCAACCCTCGTCCCTCGATCTCGAGCGCCCGGTGATACGATTCGACCGCCTTGTCCCGCTGCCCCTGCAGATCATAGATCATGCCGGTCCGCGTGTGGGCCCAGGCGGTGATCCAGGTGAACTTGGAATTTCCTTGATCGATCGCCCGGCGGAAGAAGGTCAGCGCCTCTTCATGGGCACCCGCATCCATGGCAATCTTGCCCCGGAGCTGCAGATACCTGGGGGTAAGCTCTGGAGGAAAGTGGGGTCGCCTCTGCTCCACGGAGGTCCGGATCGCCTCGGCCACCGAGAGCGCCTGGCGGGTGTGATGCGTCTCGGAGTACAGAAAGGCCAGGAGAAACAGGAATTCAGGATTTCCCGGGTATCGGGCCGCAAGCAGCTCCGCGTAGGGGAGGGCCTCGGCGTACTGCTCTTCCCACCCGCTGAGGATGCGGGTCAGCGTGACCGCCGCCGGGACAGCAGCGAGGGTCCCCTCCCGTGCCGCCCGCCTGAGTCTGTCGAGCCCGCGCTGGCGGTCCGCGGTGGGGAGCACAAGCGAGACGAACGGCTTGAGCAGTGCCGGAACCCGGGAGACGGCGTAGTCGTACAGCCCCAGAGGCCAGAGGGCATCAACGCGGTGCGGGTCCATCTCGAAGACGCGCGTAAACAGTTGGTGGCTCGCCCGGATCCCGCGGTAGGCCTCGAGATAGTTCTTCCGCGTCCGGTCCACCGCCCCCTTCACCCCGCGGATCATCCCCAGGGCCAGCATCAGATCCGCATTGTCCGGCGTGGCCTGGAGAAGCGCCTCACCCCGCATCACCACCGGCTCCATGCGCGCGAGAAACCGATCGAGAACCCCTTTGAATTCCTCTTCACCGCGGTCCTCTTGAACGGCCTGGTCCATATCGACGAGCCCCTCCAGGAAGGGAGAGAGCAGGTCACCCCCCGGGAGGTTCTTGAGCTGCCCGAAGGCCTCCCGGGCCTCGGCATAGTTCAGGTTCACCATGTGATCAGTCCCCCGCAAGATCTGCCGGGTCGCATCCGCCGTGAGCTGGAAGTCTTCCCCGCCCTCCGCAGGGCGGACCAGGAAAAGGACGAGGACAAGCCCAGTGATCACCCGCCTCATGGTGTGGCCTTTCTGTCCGCTAAGGCCCGCCGCCATACCACCACCGCCCCCCATCCATCCCTGGCTGTTGGCGGCATTGACGATGGCCTCGCAGGTGGCCTCGAGGATGCTCCCCTGCTGAACCTCGATCTGCACCATCAATTGACCCGGGATGATGTCGGTGGTAATGATATATGATACGGTATGTCCATCCCACCCCCAAAAGGAAATCCGGCATGGAGGTGACGGTCCTCGGATCGGGGACTGCCGTTCCATCGGCCGAGCGGGCCTCGCCCGGTTACTTCGTTCAGGTGGCGAATGAGTCACTCCTGCTCGACGGCGGCACCGGCACCCTGCACCAACTGGTTCGGGCCGGCGTCCGCCTCGGAACGTTAGATCGGGTGCTCTACACCCACTACCACCCGGATCACGTGGGGGATTTCCCCCACCTCCTCTTTGCCCTTCGGAGCCGCGAGATCGGACGGCACCGTTCCCTCTGGGTGGGCGGGCCCCCAGGGCTCAAGCGCCACTACCACCTCCTCGGCGAACTGTACGGCTCATGGGTGGCCAATCTGCCCTTCGTCCTCGAGCTCAACGAGCTCAAGGCGGGGACGGTCGACTTTGGCGCGTGGCGCCTGACGGCGCGGCCCGTCCCCCACACGGATGTCAGTCTGGCGTATCGGATCGAGGCCGATCAAGGTTCCGTCGTCTACTCCGGTGACACCGACTACTCCGAAGACCTGATCCGGCTGGCGAAGGGCGCTGATCTCCTCATCCTCGAATGCGCCTTTCCGGACGGTCAGAAGGTCACGGGGCACCTGACGCCGAGCCTGGCCGGCGAGATCGCAGCGCAGGCCGGCGTGAAGCGGCTGGTGCTCACGCACTTTTCTCCGGCCTGCGTGGGGCATGACCTGCTCTCCCCCTGCCAGAAGCAGTTCCCGGGGGAGGTCCTGTTGGCCCGGGACCTGATGCGGCTCACCGTGGGCGACGGAGGAGGACAATGACTGCCCGCGATCGGTTGATCCTCGCCCTGGACCTCCCCTCGTTGGAATCGGCCGAGGAGATGGTCAAGCGACTGCAAGGAACGATCCATCTCTTCAAGGTTGGCCTCTCCCTGTTCACCGCCGCGGGTCCCCGGGTGATCAGCCGGATTCATGAGCAGGGAGGACGGGTCTTTCTCGATCTCAAGTTCCACGACATCCCCCAGACGGTGGCCGCCGCCGTGGCGAAGGCCGTCGAGTGGGGCGTCTTCATGCTGGACCTCCATGTGGCAGGGGGGCGGGAGATGATGCGGGCGGCGGCACAGGCCGTCGTTGAAAAGGCGGAGGCCATCGGCATCGAGCGCCCCCGCCTGATCGGGGTCACCGTCCTCACGAGCTTGACCCAGGACGATCTCCAGGCGCTGGGCATCGGATGGAGAGTTGAGGAGCAGGCCCTCGCCCTCGCCCACCTGGCCCAGGAGTCGGGACTCGACGGGGTGGTCGCCTCGCCTCACGAGGTTCGAGCCATCCGCCGGCGGTTCGGCCCCGACCTTCTCGTGGTCACGCCGGGGATCCGACCGAAGGCGGCCGAGCCCGACGACCAGCGCCGGATCGCGACGGCCCGCGAGGCAATCAGAGCGGGTGCGGATTACGTGGTGGTGGGGCGTCCGATCCTTACGGCGGCGGATCCGGTAGAGGCGGCGGAGCGGCTCGTGACAGAAATAGAGACCTTCGATGTCCACTGAACTTCAAGGGAGAGAATCATGGCCTACGAGCATCTACTCGTCGAGACCGCCGATGGCGTGACCACGATCACCATCAACCGGCCCCAGGCGTTGAATGTGTTGACCCCAACCACGATGGAGGAACTCGAGCAGGCCCTTGTTGCCGCCCGCCATGACCCCGCCGTCAGGGTGGTGATCCTGACGGGGTCGGGGGAGAAGGCCTTCGTGGCCGGTGGCGACATCCGTGAGGCCCAGGCCGCTCTCGCCGCGGGGGCTGCCTCGGCCCGGGAAACGTTTGCCCGCAGAGGACTACGCCTGATGGCTGTGATCGAGCGCCTGGGCAAGCCGGTGATCGCCGCGGTCAACGGCTACGCGTTGGGGGGCGGCTCTGAGATCGTCCAGGCCTGCCACCTGGCCCTCGCCGCCGAGACCGCAAAGTTCGGCCAACCCGAAATCAATCTCGGCTTCAACCCGTGCTGGGGCGGCACGCAGCGCCTCCCCCGGCAGGTGGGGCGCAAGCACGCCATGGCGCTCATCCTCACCGGAGAGATGATCGACGCCCAGGAGGCGTACCGGATCGGCCTCGTGAACACAGTGGTCCCATTGAAAGACCTCATGGCCGAGGCGGAGAAACTCGCACGCCTCCTCGCGAGCAAGTCCCCGACCGCGCTGCAGCTCTGTCTCGAGGCCGTGAACCGTGGATGCGAGATGGCGCTCGATGAAGGCCTCGAATATGAGGCGACCCTCTTCGCCATGGCGGTCGCGTCCGGAGACGCCCAGGAGGGAACACAGGCCTTCCTGGAGAAGCGCAAGCCCGTCTTCAAAAGTCGATGAAGGAGGCGGTCAGCAATCAGCAGTCGGCTGTCAGCAACCAAGAATGAAGGAGTTCTTGCTGACAGCTGATAGCGGACAGCTGACAGCTTGAAACATGGAGCTGTTCGAGCAACCCAAGAGACGAGAGCGCAAGGATCGGGCCCCCCTCGCCGATCGCATGCGGCCCAGGACGCTCCAGGAGTTTGTGGGGCAGACGCACCTGTTGGGCGAGGGCAGGGTCCTTGCCCTCGCGCTGGACCGGGGCGAGGTCCCATCGATGATTCTCTGGGGGCCCCCGGGGTCGGGCAAGACCACGCTCGCGTATCTGATCGCCGAGCGAATGCGTGCAGCATTCGTCCCCTTCTCCGCGGTCACCGCCGGCATCAAGGAGATCAGAGAGGTCATGAAGCAGGCTCAGTGGCATGCAGAGCGGGAAGGACGGCGGACCATCCTCTTTATCGACGAGATGCACCGCTTCAACAAGGCCCAGCAGGACGCCTTTCTCCCCCATGTGGAAAAGGGGACGATCATCCTGATCGGGGCCACGACGGAGAATCCCTCCTTCGAGGTGGTGGCCCCGCTCCTCTCACGGGTGAAGGTTTTTCGCCTCAACCCCCTCGCCGAGGCGGAGCTTGATCACATTGTCCAGCGCGCCCTGGAGGATCAGGAACGGGGCCTAGGCGTCTTGAGACCACAGCTCCATCCGGACGGCCTGCAGCATTTGCTCCGCCTGGCCTCGGGCGATGCTCGCACGGCCCTCAATACGCTCGAGCTGGCCGCCCAGATCACCTCCCGAAGTCAGGAGGGTATGCTCGAGATCACCCTCACCGCCGTCGAGGAGGCGGCCCAGCGCCGAACCCTCCTCTACGACAAGGCAGGCGACGAGCACTACGCCCTCATCTCCGCCCTCCACAAGAGCCTCCGGGACAGTGACCCCGACGCGGCGCTCTACTGGCTGGCCCGCATGCTCGCTGCGGGGGAAGATCCCCTCTACATCGCACGGCGGCTCATTCGCATCGCCTCAGAGGACATCGGCAACGCCGATCCGGCCGCCCTCTCGGTGGCGGTGGCGGCGAAAGAGGCGTACCACTTTCTTGGAAGTCCGGAAGGGGAGTTGGCCTTGGCGCAGTGCGCCTGTTATCTTGCGACCGCCCCGAAATCGAACGCGGTCTACCGCGCCTACGAAGAGGCCCGGCGTGATGTGGAGCAGGGGCCCATCGCGCCGGTGCCGCTCCATCTCCAGAACGCGCCGACCCCACTGATGAGAGGCCTGGGCTACGGAGCGGGCTACCGATACGCCCACGACGCCCCCGATGCCCTCGTAGACCAAGAGCACCTGCCGCCGGAGCTGCAAGGCCGCACCTACTACCAGCCCACAGACCGGGGCTACGAAGCCGAGATCCGGCGCCGGCTCGCGGAGTGGCGCACGCGGCTCACGGAGGAATCTCCCGACCCGCATGCCGAACCCCGCGGCTGAGCCTCCGAAGCCGCCCCAGGGGGCCGCCGGCCTCGATTCTCGGGCGAGTTTCTCCTTGACACTGATATACCTCTCTGGTATATGCAAACCATCCCCATTTCCCATGTTGTCATTCCCTCTCGATTATTGCGCCAGGCGAAAGGAGGTGACTCGATATGACCAAGGCGGGGCTGGTCGCCGTAATGGCAAAGGCCTCAGGGATCACCAAGAAGGCCGCCGAAACCGCCCTTGAGAGCACCCTGAAGTCGATACGCGACTCCCTCAAGAGAGGGAAGAAGGTGACGTTGGTAGGCTTCGGCACGTTCTCTGTCGCCCGGCGGGCGGCCCGGAATGGTCGGAACCCCCAGACCGGAAGGGTCATCCGCATCCCGGCAGCCAGGGTGCCGCGGTTCAGGGCGGGTAAGGATCTCAAGAACGCTGTACGATAGTCTTCCTCCACGATAACGCGAAAAGCCGGAAGGTGACCCCTTCCGGCTTTTTCTCTTTTTCGGCATGGCCCGTGGCCGCTAGTGCCGTTCCAACTCTTCTGACCCAACACAGAGGTGTGCGATACGCAAACCAGGCTCGCTGACTTCCTTGGCCCGGTCCTTGGTCGGAATGGGCCTTGGTCGTTTTCGGTGCAATACGTTGGAACGGCACTAGGCAAGCAAGGCCCTGACCGCCGCCGAAACATCAGGGGCCGCCATGACCGCAGAGATGACGGCGCTCCCATCCGCCCCGGCAGCGAGCACCTCCGGCCGGTTCGCGGCGGTGATTCCTCCGATGGCGAAGATCGGCACCCGGATCCTGGGCCGGACCTCTCGGAGCAGCGCGAGGCCCACGGGAGGACCGTACAAGGCCTTGGACGGCGTATAGAAGATCGGCCCCAGCACGATGAAGTCGGCCCCCCCCTGCTGGGCCTCTTTCGCCTCGGCGAGCGAGTGACAGGAGACACCGAGCAGCCGTGTGGGGCCTAACAGGCCGCGGGCCACGGCGGGCGGAAGACCTCGTTGGCTCAGATGGGCCCCGTTGGCTCCCACGGCCAGCGCCACATCGACCCGATCATTGATGAGCAGTAGCCCCCCGGCGGGGGTGATGAGCCGAAGGAGGCGCTCGGCCAGCGCCGCCAGCTCTCGGGCCTCCAGATCCTTCTCGCGTAACTGAAAGACCCTGGCGCCCCCTTGGACGCAGGCCCCTACGACCTCCTCAAGCGATCTGCCCTGGGTCTCTGTGCGATCGGTGATGACGTAGAGTCCCCACGTCCGGGGATCTTGGATCGTCGACTTCATTGGCTCCCCGTCGACCGGTTTCCGTGTTGGGCTCCGCGCTCCAAACTATAGCCTATCCCCGCGATCAACAGCTATTTGTTTCCTATCGCAGATTACATTGAGGCGTGTTATAGATCACTCGAGGTCGTGCGAGCTGCATATTGTGGAGGCCCGGCACTGTGGGGAAAGGTACAATCGTCTCGATCCACATCGCACCATCAGCAGCCGAGCCCATGGTATCGGTGAAGGAAGTACGCGCGATCCCCGGCAAAGGGCTGGAGGGCGATCGCTATTTCACTCAGACAGGGACGTACTCAAAGAAACCGCGGCCCGACCGCGAGGTGACATTGATTGAAATCGAAACCATTGAAGCCTTGAAACGCGACCTTGGGATCGAGCTAGACCCGGGCGCGAGTCGCCGGAACATCGTGACCCGCGACGTGCCCCTCAACCACCTGGTCGGCCGGAAGTTTCGCGTCGGGGAAGTTACCGTGTTCGGCCAGCGCCTCTGTGAGCCCTGCTCGCACCTCGAGCGGCTGAGCCACCCAGGGGTCAAGGAGGCGTTGATTCACCGGGGCGGCCTGCGGGCGCAGATCCTTACAGACGGGACGATCCGGGTAGGCGATTCAATACACGAGGGATAATGGGGTCCGGCGCAGGTCGTTACAGCAGTTCGGGCATGCCTTCCAGCGGCGTGGAGGCGGAGGCGTACAGCTTTTTCGGGATGCGCCCGGCGCGATAGGCCAACCGTCCCGCCTCGACCGCATGGCGCATCGCGGTTGCCATGGCCACCGGATCCTTCGCCATCGCGATCCCCGTGTTCATCAGCACGCCATCGCAACCGAGCTCCATGGCCACCGCCGCATCGGAGGCGGTCCCCACCCCGGCATCGACGATGACCGGCACCCG
>JAHFDE010000058.1:0-8936 GCA_023249165.1 Candidatus Methylomirabilota bacterium
ACCTCGTCCTGGCCTTGGTCAACACCGTCCTGCTCCGCCTCACGGTGGCGACGCCCCTGGCGCTCCTCACGGTGTACGTGAACCGCCAGGGGTGGGGTCTGGCACCCCTCCTCGGCCTGTCGGGCCTCCCGGAGATCCTGGCCACGCTCGTGGTGCTCGATCTCGCCGATTACTGGTGGCACCGGGTGAATCACCGTGTCCCCTTCCTTTGGCGATTTCATCAGGCGCACCACGTGGACACCCACGTGGATGTCACGACGGCCCTCCGGTTTCACCCCGGTGAACTCCTTTTGTCGGGCCTGGTGAAGGCCACCTGGATTCTGATCTGGGGGCCGTCCCTGTGGGGCTTTGCCATCTTCGAGCTCATGATCAGCGCCGCCTCCCAGTACCACCACAGCAACATCGACCTCCCCGACGGCGTCGAGCCCGCGCTCCGCCTCCTCCAGGTCACGCCGAGAATGCACGCCAGCCATCATAGTGCGTACTCCGGCAGCCTCGACGCCAACTTCTCCACCGTCTTCTCGGTCTGGGATCGGCTGTTTGGCACCTACATTCCGCCCACCCCTGATCACCTTGCGGTGATGGGACTACCCTATGGCCGCGAGCGGGATCTTGATCTTCAGTATTTCCTGACACTCCCCTTGCAATCTGAGCCTGCTGCCGAAGACGTTCCCCAGAGTGAGCGGCCGCGTGTATAATGGGACGAACGCAGCGCGAGCCGCTTCAGGTGCGCCGTGGAGCGGAGCGAGGGGAATCCATGGACCAGGCCTGCATTGCCGCCGTGCTCGACAAGATGGACTTCAAAGTCTTCGTCCTCACCGCGGCCGATGGGGACCGGCGCAACGGCCAGATCGTGAGCTGGGTGATGCCCGCGACCATCGTCCCGCAGGTCCCCCGCCTCCTTGTTGGCGTCGGCCGGATGACGTACACGCGGGAGCTGATCGAGGTCAGCAGGAAGTTTGCGCTGAACCTGCTCGGGGAGGATCAATGGCCATGGGTCCCCCACTTCGGGTTCCGGTCGGGGCGGGACGTGGACAAATTCGCGACGGTCCCGTACAAAGACGGGGTGACGGGCAGCCCCCTCCTCCCCGGGGTGGTAGGCTATGTGGAGTGTCAAGTCCGGGCAGCACTCGATGCCGGTGCCCATCTCTTCTACCTGGCCGACGTCCTCGAAGGAAAGCTCGTATCCGACCGTGAACCCCTCCGCCTCCACCAGCTCTCCGAAGTTCTGCCCCCGGAGGAGGTCGTTACGATGAGGCGGCTCCTGGAGCAAGATATCCCACGACATATGTCGCTCCTCTGACTCTCCAGGCGATGAATCCGGGCCATCGCGCGATTGACCAATCACTGCTACGCTGGAGGTGGACCGGTCAGGAAAGGAGCGTGCAATGCGGACTCCGAGGCTTCTTCTTCCGATCGGGCTCATCCTTGCGGCGGGACTGAGTATCCGCCCAGGGGCTGAACGCCTCGAGGCGGGCCACGCCGGCGGGGCATGCGCCGAAGTCCACGCCTGGGTGGTGACCTATGTCGAATCCTTTCGGGGTCACCTCCTCCGGATTATCGCTCGGGATCCTCTGTCCCCCGACAACTTCCCACGCGTTGGATATTGGATTACCTTCCCCGAAAATTGGATGGCCAAGAAGGATCACCCGCGCCCCATTGCCCGGGGATGCCAGGAGACGCCGGGCGGGGCTTACACGGTCGAGGTCCAGACAGAAGGTGGGGACTGGATCGCCGGGGGTCGCTTGCTCGTGAACAAGTTGTCTGCAGACTGGCGGAAGATCTCCTTTACCGTCCTTACGGATCCCGATGATCCCGCTTCGATTGTCACTGAACGCGTCCTCGAGATTCCGGAGTAAGGCAGGGGTTGCCTTCCGCCTTCAGTGGGACCGCACCCACCGGCCCTGGTAGGTCGGATGGACGGGGAAGACGACATCGAGGCTGCCGCCGGTCTGGGGGACATAACCCGCATCCCACCACGCTTCAACGAGCTGCCTTCCCGTCGAGGGACCAACTTCGAAGATCTCCACGCCGACCCAATGGGCATCATGATAGACGAGCTGCCCGTGATAGCGCTTCATGGCGGGCATCTGCAGCCAGGTTCCGGTCGCCACCCAGACCCACTGGCGCTGACCGGCCGCGTCCTGGATCGAGGCCCGCCAAGGCCCCTGGGAGAGGCGGATCGGCATCGTCAGCGGTGGAAGTGCGTCGAGGCTCGGCCCAGCTGGTGGGTACAGATCCGGGACTCCTAATTTGCTCTCGACATAACGGATCTCATACTCGAGAGCCTGCCGCTCTTGCTCTGGCCCACTCAGCATTTCGTCGATCCCGGAATGGTGCTGCCCCCAGTGGACCAGTTCGTGGAAGAGGGTGGCGCGGCAGAATACTTCCGGCTCGTCTGACCACTGGGATCGACAGTGGAGGTTGAGGAAGACCTGATTTGTCTCGGGAACGTATAGGCCGAAGACGCTGCGGCGGCTGAGCTGCGTCAATTGCTGAAAGGCCTCGGGCTGAAGCTGCACGATCCTCGGAAGAGGCCAATCGAGGACAGGCCAGCCGGTCAGCTCGGTCAGGGCAGCGAGCAGGACGGGCAGGTCGTAGGCTATCGGTACTTCAGACCGTGGGGCCTCGGAGCGTGCAGTCAGATCGGCCGATCGCCCGTCAGCGGCAAAGGTGGTCGGCACGAGGCCGAAGACCAGGATCAAGCCGAGGATCCCGATTGCCAGCGACCGTTTCATCCTCCCTGTCCGTCCTTCCACACCCTCCTGCCTCTTGCCCGCCAGGAGGGCCTTCTCTGTACGGAAGTGCGTCACTCCCGCTACACCTTAGTTAAATAGGTGCAAGCTCTATGCCTAAAGCGGTGAGGCGGGCGTACTCGAAAATCTTAAGCCGGGGGGGATGTGGTGCAGGTTGACGCACGCGCAAGAAGAAAGGGAAATGGTGATCCCGCGCAGCCCTTGAGGAGAATTTACATAGTGGACCCGGTTCTCGTCCTACAAGCCCCCATCCCTCTTTAGAGTTCCCGGCCGATAGAATATCGTTAAAACAATAACTTACGTCACCCCCCTGCCAGAATCCTCGACCTGGCATGAAGATTGCTGTTGTGTTTTTGAGAGGTTAGGGGCGCTCCCCTCACCCAATCCGGGAGGAGAGAGATGGAATGGGTCAAGCTACCGAACCTCCGCTCCTGCGAAACGTGCGGAGCCGCTCTCCAGCACTGGGTTCGCCTGATGACGAACGGCCAGCGGAGCATCGACGTCACATTCTGCCCGCTCTGCTCCCTTGAAGTGAAAGTGATGGTCGAGGCGGAATCCCTAAGCACATCCGGCTCTACCCTCTCTTAAGTCCTCTCGTCCCTAATTTCCGCAAGCCCAAGTCGCTTCAACTTGTAGTACAGCCCCCGAACACTGATCCGACCCTTTCCTGTGCTCAATGGCCGGCGGGAAAATTCCATTCGGGCAACAGGACGATACAGTTGGGATTGAAGCCCTGATTCTTCAACGTGTCCACGCTCGCCACCACTTCGCCCTTGACCAGATCGATCACCGTGATGGAACCGTCACTCATGCCCGGAAGGTTCAGGAGGCTGTTCTGCACGAAGGCGTACCGCTCATCCAGGGTAAAGGCCACGTGATGAGCGCCAGCCGCAGCCGGGATCGTCTTGACGAGCTTCGGATGCCTCGGGTCCTGGCTGATATCAAAGATGTGGAAATGGCCGGGCTTGGCCGTGGTCACGTAGAGGCGGTTCCCCTTCTTGTTAAAGTACATTTCGAGCGGCACCCCGCTGCCGATCGGTGTGAAGTCGAAGGCCTGGCTGAACTCGAACGCCTTCTTGGCCGGCGCCCAAACCGCCGCCCACAGCGCTCCGCCGAACATGTTGGTGATGTAGGCCACTGGCGGGTTCGAGCCAGGAACAAACAGGACCTCCACCGGAGCTTCGCCGGACGGCGATGGCTTGTTTGAGACCGTGTGGCTCGACAGTACCTTGCCGGTACTGGCCTCGATGACCGTCACCGTCTCGCCCGGATCACCAAGGTCGGGAGGGTGCACGGTGCTGGGCACGAGAATGCGATCGATACCGTCGTGGATGGCGATCCCGTGCGGGTGGGTACCGGGGAGGGAAATCGCCTTGATGGGACGGTCAGCGGTGGCGTCGCCGACGATGACGTTCTGGGACCCCATGCAGGTGAGGTACCAGGTCTTCTTGTCACCGGAGAAAACCACATCCTCTCCCACCTTGCATTCGGGCACTGGGACTTTTTTCATCCGATACGGAAACTTCTTCATGTCCATGACGTACAGGATGCTCTGGCCCAGCGCCGTCACGTAGGCCTTGCTCGCATCCTGGTTGTAAAAGATGTGATGGGCGACCAGGTCGGGGGGTAATGGGATATCCATCACGATCTGGCCGAACTGCTCGGATTTCGGATCGACGTCGATGATGGCGATCCCCTCACGCCGGATCGTCTGTTCGCGCTTGCTCTCGTAGTTCAACATCGCCAGGATCTCGGCGTGGAGCATCGAGGGAAGCAGACCTACTATCATGAGGCTCCCGATAAGCCAGAGTGTCCGCCGTCTCATGGATGACCTCCCTCCTTCCGCGACGTATTTTTATTTGGACTGACCCCAGAGTTCTTTGAGCCGCTGGTCCCGGCCGCAGCCGTAGCGGTAGAACTTATACCGCAAGGGATTCTTCTGGTAATAATCCTGGTGGTACTCCTCGGCGGGGTAAAACTCCGAGGCGGGCGTAATCTCGGTGACGATGGGCTGGCGAAATCGCTTCGATTCTTCGAGCGCCTGCTTGGACTGCTCGGCCAGGCGCTTCTGTTCTTCGTCATGGTAGAAGATTCCCGAGCGATACTGGCTGCCCTTGTCGCAAAACTGCGCGTCCTTGGTCACGGGATCGATATTGCGCCAGAAGACCTCCAGCAACTGCGCGTAGCTCACCTTCTTCGGATTGTAGACGATCTGCACGGCCTCGGTATGCCCGGTGCCACCTGCCGACACCTCCTTGTACGTCGGATTCTTGTTTCGCCCGCCGGTATAGCCAGAGGTGGTCGAGATGACCCCCTCCAGCTCATCGAACGGGGGCTCCATGCACCAGAAGCACCCACCGGCAAACGTCGCGATGGCGCGTTCCTCGGTGCCCGCCGCTTGCTCCGCGGCGCCAGCAGTAATGACCAGGCTCATGACAAGGAACCCGCCTGTGAGGAGGAAACTCAACAATGTGTGCGTTTTCATCGGCTACGTCTCCTTGAGGCCCATCGCTGTGACGGTGTACCCTCCTCTTGTTAGATGTCCTAAGATACCCGAAGGGTTCGGGGGGCGCCAGTCCCGGCAGCCGATCTTGCCCACGGTATCGAGAGCCGCCGCAAGCACCTCAGCGAAGGGCAAGGGCCGCGGCAGACCGCCAGACCATGATAAACTAGTACCGTTCCAACCTATTGGTCCGAACAACGGGAGGAAGCCAGCAAGCTTGGTCGTGGCATCCCACACCTCTTTATTTAGCTGAGAAAAGTTGGAACGGCACTAGTGCCGTTTCAACTCATCGCCCCGAACATGGGCAAGGCCCGTTCCGATCAAAGGAACGGGCTCTTGGCATCACACGCCTCTGTACTGGGTGGGAAAGGTTGGAACGGCACTAGCCGGAACACTGGTGAGCCAGCAGAACCGCGCAGTGGTGAGCACGTCGAACCGCGCAGTGGTGAGCTTGCCGAACCATGACCACCCCGACACTTGACGAGCTTCTGGAGCTGGCCCTCGAAGCCGCCCGCGAGGCAGGCGAGATCGCCCTGCACTATTTCACCCGTGATGTCCAGGTGGAGGTGAAGTCCGACCAGACTCCCGTGACCGTCGCGGACCGCGAGGGCGAGAGGCTGCTCAGGGCCCGGATCGAGGAGCGCTTTCCCGGCCACGGCATCGTAGGAGAAGAGTTCGGCGTTGTCCGTGCACACGCCCCCTACCGTTGGATTCTCGACCCGATCGACGGGACCCAGTCGTTCATTCGCGGCGTGCCCCTCTGGGGCGTGATGATCGGCGTGGAACAGGACGGTGAGTCTGTCCTGGGGGTAGTCCACTTCCCCGCCCTCAGGGAGACGGTCTGGGCGCATGCGGGCGGTGGGGCGTGGTGGAACGGCAAGCGCGCGCGGGTCTCCTCGGTGGCCCGCTTGGATGACGCGACCCTCCTCACAACGGACACTCGTCTCTTCGGGGAGGCGAGCCTCCGGGCGGCGTTTGACCGACTGCGGACGCGGGTCAAGTTCGAGCGGACCTGGGGCGATTGCTACGGGCACGCCCTGGTGGCGACCGGGCGCGCGGACATCATGCTCGATCCCATTATGAGCGAGTGGGATGCCTGCGCGCTGCTTCCGATCCTCGAAGAAGCCGGCGGCCGCTTCTCGGACTGGCGGGGCATCCGCACCATCCGCGGCGGCAACGCGATTTCGACCAACCGACTGCTGTTCGAGCCGGTGATCAGCGTGCTGCGCAGCGAGGCTCAAGACACCAAGATCTGACCGGATCAGGGAATCAGATGATAAAGGGACTCCTGATGAGACTGATCGCCAGGAACAAGGAGTTCATTCTTTCCCAGGTCCTCTCCGTCAAGGATCTGATGCGGCTCTTGATGGGCAGGGCCCGGGAGAAAGTAGAGGGGTCGTGAAAGTAGAGGGGTCGAGTCTTTTGTTGACTAATTATGCCGTTGGATGGCCCGGCTAGACTCCCACTGCCTGAAGGGTCGGGATGAAGGCGTCGAACGGCTCTCATGCAGGGGGAAAAACAAAGGGGGTGACCGAAGTCACCCCCTTGATGAGTGCATGGTCTTTTTGGTTGCGGGGGGTGGATTTGAACCACCGACCTTTGGGTTATGAGCCCAACGAGCTACCGAGCTGCTCCACCCCGCATTCGGGAGTATAGGGGATGGAGCGACTCGTGTCAAGCGGCGTCTCGGCAACGGCGAGCATGCCGCAGGCGGCCGAGATATCCTGTCCCCGACTCTCGCGAATCGTGGCGATGGTGCCTGCCCGCTGGAGGATCTTCTGAAAGGCCTCAATGCGCTGCCGCGAGGGACGGCGGAACGGGATCTCGGGCGCCTCATTCAACGGAATGAGATTAATCTTGCACCGAATGCCTTTGAGGAGCCCGACCAGGCGCTCCGCATCCCCGCTGGTGTCGTTGACGTCCGCCATCAGGACGTATTCAAACGTCATGCGGCGCCGGGGTGGGAGGGGAAATTCCCGGCAGGCCTGGAGAAGCTCACGCAGAGGATACCGGCGGTTGATGGGCATGAGGCGATTGCGCACCTCATCCGTGGTCGCCACGAGAGAGACCGCCAGGTTCACTCCGAGGCCGGCTCGGGCCAGGCGACGAATCCCTGGAATCACACCGACGGTCGAGACGGTGATCCGCCGGGGAGCAAAGGCCAGCCCCGCTTTGGCGATGAGGATCCGCACGGCCCTTTCGGTCGCGGCATAATTCGCCAGGGGCTCCCCCATCCCCATAAACACGATGTGGGTGATGCGCTCGCCGGGGGCAAGGACGCTCTGGAGCGCCACCACCTGGCCGGCGATCTCCGCCGGCAGAAGGTTTCGATGGAGATTCATGGTGGCGGTGAGGCAAAAGCCACACCCCATGGCGCACCCCGCCTGGCTGGAGATACAGGCGGTCAGACGCGAGGCCTCCGGAATCAGGACCGCTTCGATGCGCTCACCATCCGAAAGCCCGAGCAGAAGCTTGCGGGTGCCGTCCCGCGAGGACTGAACCGAGACAGCGGAAACGCGGCTGACGCACGCCTGTGCCTCCAGAAGCTCGCGGCACCTGACCGGCAGGTCTGTCATGTCTCCAAACCGGTCAACCTGCCGCTTCCACAGCCAGCGAAATATCTGCCCACCCCGATAGGGAGGCTCGCCAAGACCTGCGATCCACTCCTCAAGCTCCGGCAGCGTGAAGTCGCGCAGATCTGGAACCTGAACCACTGGCATCCTCAAGGAGACTGCCGTCATCGCTTCAGATCGTCCAGAGCCTTTCGGGCATACTCCGCCGAGGGCCCGGTCGACTCCAGCTCGAGCACCCTCTCAAACGCCCTGCGGGCCTCGCGACGTCTGCCGGCCTCAGCGTACGCAATCCCCAGGTTTCGGTAATAGACCGGCACCTTGGGGCTCAAGCGGGTCGCCTCGCTAAACGCGGAAATGGCGAGGTCCGTCTTGCCCTGCTGCAGGTACAGGAATCCCAAGTTGTTGTGGGCGTCCGCGTAGTCGCGTTCAACGTCCAGGGCAAGCCTATAATGCTCAATCGCCTGATCGATCTTTCCCTGGCGCTCATAGATTTTGGCCAGATTGAAATAGGCAAAATGGGGCGTGGGATACAGGGGATCGTTGAGCACCTCCATGAGGAGGATTCGGGCCTTTTCCAGATCGCCTTTCAGCATGTAGGCACTGGCCAGATTGTTCTTGGCCGCCGTATATTTTTTGTCAAGCTTGATCGCTTCCTCGAACTGCTTGATCGCCTCGTCGAGGTTTCGGTTGAACATGAACGCCATGCCCAGGTCAGACCGATAGATGGGATCGGTAGGACGGAGTTCCACCGCCTTGGAAAACTCCGGGATGGCCAGACGATAATTCCCGGCGTCAAAGTACGCCCTTCCCAGCTCATAGTGGGTGGCCGCCGATGCCGGCGGTTGCTGAGGCTCAGGTGTCGTGGCACAGGCCACGAGGAGCAGGGCCATTGGAGCCGTCCGCAGGAAGACTTGAACCATCCTCATCCTTTCCTCCTCAGATGCTCTGCCTGTTCGTCACCGTGTTCCCTTACTGGTACTTGCGAACAGCCTGCTGGTGTTCCTCCAGGGTTCGGGAGAAGTGATGGGTCCCATCATTCTTGGAGACGAAGTAGAGATAGCTCACCCGGGCCGGGTACAGTGCCGCCTTCAGGGCTGCTTCTCC
>JAHFDE010000058.1:9036-11892 GCA_023249165.1 Candidatus Methylomirabilota bacterium
GGAACCCCGGAGCACGCTCGCGAGGACGAAGAAGAGGCGGTCTTGGATGATCCCTTGCTCCTTGAGCAGGTCGGCGATGGTGGTGACCCCGGTGTTGGGCTTGATGTAGATCACCCGAGGCCCTGCATCACGAAAGCGAGGGCTCATCGTGGGATGAAGCGCCAGGTACAGCCGCACGCCAAAGGCGGTCATGAGCACGAGGCACAGACCCACGCTCCACACAGCAAATCGGCGACCCCGGACCGCCACCCTATCCATCCCTCTGCCGGCGGTCGAGATACCCCTGCAGGATCAACAGAGCTGCCACACTGTCCCTCATCTGTTGGCGCCGCTTTCGCCGGACCCCCGCCTCGATCAGCGTCCGGTCCGCGGCGACCGTGCTGTACCGTTCATCCCACAGGACCACCGGAAGCCCCAGCGTATGCTCCAGCTCTTCGGCAAATTTCTGCGCCCCGGCGGCCTGCTCCCCGACCTCACCTCCCAGGTGCCTGGGATACCCGACGACGACCTGGTGGACTCCCCATTTTTCGACGAGGTCCCCGAGATGGGCGAAATCCGACCGCCGGCCCATGCGGCGCCAAGTCGGCAGAGGCTGGGCGGTGATCATGAGATCGTCACTCACCGCCAGGCCCATGCGAACCTCGCCAAGATCAATGGCCAGAATCCTCGCCACGCGCCCCCCCAGGAGAACCTCCCCGCGTCATCCATGCGTCCAACGGGCGACCTTGCCCGAATAACCAAGTTATTATACAAGAAGATGGAGCGGGATGCTACCTCCACGCACCACCCCTTCCCATGACAGACCACGGCGGGAGGCTCCATGCGGCGCCGACTCCTGCGCATCTATCACCGGCTCTACAGACGACTCGGCCCCCAGGGCTGGTGGCCTGGACGAAGCCGATTCGAGGTCATCGTCGGGGCCATTCTCACCCAGAATACCAATTGGGGCAACGTCGAGAAGGCGATCCGACAGCTCCGCGGGGCACGGGCGCTCACCCCCTCGGCCATGTCAGCCCTCTCAAGACATCGCTTGGCCACGCTGATCCGCCCCGCAGGGACCTTCGCCGTGAAGACCCGACGGCTCCAAAACTTCCTCGCCTTTCTCCGCACGCGATACGGAGGGAACCTGCGCCGCATGTTCCGTGATGAACCGGCGCGGCTCCGTGACGCCCTGCTCGGAGTCTCTGGGATCGGCCCGGAAACGGCGGACTCCATCCTGCTGTATGCAGGCAACATGCCCGTTTTTGTCATCGACGCCTACACCAAGCGAATCCTTGTGCGCCATCGCCTGATTTCTCCCGAGGCCGCTTATCACGAGGTGCAGGCGCTCTTCATGAACCACCTCCCCCAGGACACACAGCTGTACAACGAATACCATGCCCTGCTCGTGGCAGTCGGGAAGGCGTACTGCCGGTCCACACCGCGCTGCGACACCTGCCCCCTCCGCTGGGACCTCGAGGGCCATGGCATCCCTCTGCCCCGCCGGTAGGCGCGTTCAGGGTTCATAGTTCAGGGTTGATGGTTTGGGATTCACGTACTATCGAGTCCTAATCTTGCCATGAACCATGAACCGTGAACTCTGAACTGAATAGGTCGGCGGTGGCTTGACTCCCGCGGCAATGTGTGGTATCCATGTCGCCTATTGAGGCACCCATGCAGATCGGCCTCATGGCAGATTCACACGATCACCTGCCTCGAATAGATCGTGCCGTCGAGGTCTTCAACCGTCGGCGCGTCGATTTCGTCATCCACGGAGGAGACTTCATCGCTCCATTCGCGCTGGCCCCCCTCGAGCGCCTTCAGTGCGACTGGGCGGGCGTCTTTGGCAACAATGACGGCGAGCGCGCCGGCCTGCAGCAGCGATCCCGGGGCCGGATCGCGGCCGGACCGCTGCGGTTGCAGAAGGGCGGTAGACGGCTCACGGTCATCCACATCCTGGAGGAGCTGGACCTTGAGCGCGAGCAAGCGGACCTCGTTATCTTTGGGCACACCCACAAAGCAGAGGTTCGACATGAGCACAGTATGCTGCTGGTCAATCCGGGCGAGACCTATGGCTGGCTCCACGGCCGGGCGACGGCAGCCGTGGTGGACCTCGCAAACCTCGGGGTGGAGTTAGTCGACCTATGATGAAGCTCACCGTGAAGACCCAGAAGCGAGAGGAGCTTTGTGACATCACCTCGGAGGTGCAGAAGGTGGTGGACGGGTCAGGGATGAGCGACGGAATCTGTTATGTCTATATCCCGCATACGACCGCAGCTGTGGCTGTTCAAGAGGGGGATGACTCGGCAGTCGGGCGGGATATCATGGCTCACCTACGTCGTCTCTTCCCTCGGGATGCCCAATACGAGCACAACGATGGGAACATGGACGCCCACCTGAAGGCCATACTGGTGGGGAACGCCGCGACGGTCCTCATCGACAAGGGAAAGCTCTGCCTCGGAACGTGGCAGTCGGTCTTCCTCTGCGAGTTTGACGGGCCTCGAACCCGGGAGGTCTGGGTCAAGGTCCGAGCGGGCTAGCCCGTAACTCACCCATTGATTCATTCAAGGACAACGCCCGGGTGGCACAAGCCCCCCGGGCGTTCGCCTTCACAGAGGAAACCCCCGTGGCAGCCCAAGAGGCCTAGCCCCCCCACCTATGGGAGGATCGCGTATCACACAGGGACTAGATTTTGACAATCGACAAGAGGACGTTACTTGGAAGAGGCCGATGTGAATGGCCGAGGCCTTCATGCTTCAATCCCCGTGAAATGAGGGACGGAATTGGAAGGAAAGGAGGGCATGGGATGTCACAGAAGATCGCAGTGGCCATCATTCACGGCGTCGGGAAGCAGGATCCACAATTTGCCGATGGCAT
>JAHFDE010000183.1 GCA_023249165.1 Candidatus Methylomirabilota bacterium
TTGTGGACCCCCAAGGCTAATACCCCCGGGAACGGACCGAGCCCCACCGCGAACACGAAGACCGTCGCCCACACGATGTCCGGGATCGTCCGAAGGAGGTTCAGCAGGCTCTTTGCCCCGAGGTAGAGGGAAACCCGGAGCCCGCGACGGATGCGACCGGCCGCTTCCCGCTCGAACAGGACCCCCGCATACATCAGGTTGGCGCTTGCAAAGAAGACCGTCCCGAAGGCCAGCAGCGTGGCCAGCAGGCTCCCCATGATAGAGATCGCCAGCGTTTCGAGCGCCCCGAAGGCGGTGTCCAGGAGGAACTCGACGCGGAGATCAGGAGGGAAGAGCCTCCCCGCGTAGGAGAGCATAGCCTGCGGCCCGTCGCGGAAGAGGAGGGGGAGGTCGACCTCGGTCCCCCGGGCGCTCCACCAGAGGAGGGTCACCACAGCGGCCGCCATCGCGAAGCGAAGCCAGCGGCGCGGTCGCAGCGGCACGGCGGGGCGCCTATCCGCTATCGAGGACTGTACTCCAGGCATGGAACACCTATCTCGCGTAGACGCGTCGCCGGATGCGGGCGCTCAGCCAGTCAACCGCCCCGACCAGGCCAAACAGAATGACGACCAGGGTGAACATCTGGTGAAAGTCGAACATTCGCATCGAGATCTCGATCTGTTGCCCAAGACCGCCGGCCCCCACCAGACCCATGACGGCCGAGGCCCGGATGGCGCACTCCCACCGGTACAGGGTGTACGAGACGAAGTTCGGATAGGCCTGCGGCAGAAAGCCGTATGCAAGGATCTGCCACCGACTGGCCCCCGTCGCCTGCAGCGCCTCGAGCGGTTGCGGGTCGACCGCCTCCAGGATTTCCGAGTAGACCTTTCCGATCATGCCGCCGTAGGCAATGCCGATCGCCAGCACCCCCGGGAATGGCCCGAGGCCGACGGCTCGGACGAACATGAAGGCCCACACGAACTCGGGGATGCTCCGGAATGCGCTGAGGAGGGCCCGAGAGGCGGCATAGGGGAGAAAGCGCACCACGCGGCGCGATGGTGCGCCGGCGACCTCACGGGCGTGCAGGACACCGCGGTACGCCAGCGTCGCGGTCCCGAGCAGAGCAAGGGGGAATCCGATGGCCACGGCGATGGCCGTGCCGAGGATCGAGATCTGGATCGTCTCAAGCGTCGGCTTGATCAGGAACTGGAGGAACTCCCGGCCCAGATCGGGCGGGAAGGCCCCGGCAAAGAACCGTAGGAAATTCGCCCGCGCTCTAGCATCGAGGAGGACGCCGGGGTCTACCTGGGCAAGGCGGGCACTCCCCAGGAACACGAGGAGGAGCCCGCCGAAGAACAGCCAGTGAAGCGCCCGCTTACTTTCGCGGAAAGAGGGGGCCGTAGCAGATAAGCGGTGATTCATGGGGGGTGGGAATCCCGGCCTCTTCGGCCTCGGACCGGCTGATCCCGGCATACAGCCGGCCGAGCATCTCTTCGGTCACATCCGCAGGGGGTCGGTCGAACTCGATCTTGCCCCCGCGAAACCCGATGACCCGGGGGAAGTACGCCAGGGCCAACTCCACGCTGTGCAGGTTCATGAGGAGCGTCTTGCCAGAGGTTCGGCTGATCTCCACCAAGAGCGTCACGATGGCATTGGCGAGATTCGGGTCCACCGAGGCGACCGGCTCGTCGGCCAGAATAATCTCCGGCTCCTGAACCAGCACGCGGGCAATCGCCACCCGCTGCTGCTGGCCGCCGGACAGCTCATCCGTCCTCGCGTACAGCTTCTCCGGTATGCCGACCTGAGTCAGGGCGCCGTGGGCCGCCTCGAGTTCCTGAGGGTGGAACAGGGACCAGACCGCCCGCCAGCCGGACCAGGCCCCGAGCCGCCCGGCGAGGACATTGTGCACGACCGACAGTCGCGGCACGAGGTTGTGCTGCTGGTAGATCGTCCCGATGCGCCGTCGGGCGGCCCGTAGACCCCGTCCGTGCAACCGGCCCACATCAAGGTCTCCCAGCCAGAGACTCCCCCCATCCGGGTAGAGCGTCAGATTCAAGAGGCGGAAGAGCGTGGTCTTTCCCGCGCCTGACGGCCCGATGACCGCCACCTGCTCGCCGTGGTCAACCTTCATCGACACATCGTCCACGGCGACCAGGTCGCCATCGAAAACCTTGCGGAGATTCTCCAGCCGATACACGGCGTAGCGGGCTCCTCGCGGATGCCAAGACCCTTCTGTGGTCGCCCCCCGGGCGACGTAGGAACTACTTCAGGAGGCCGGCAGCCTGGGCAGCCTCCTGAATTCCTTTCCAGTCCTCGTCCCTGGCCCTGATGTAGCCCTTCGTCCGATGCAGATCCAAGAGCGTCCGATGCTCCGGATTATCGTACTTGAGCTTGAGGAAGGCCGATGTGATGCGATCCCTGAGCCCCGCGTCCAGCTCACCCCGGGCCGTCCAGACGTAGTCGACGTAGGGGGGCGTGGTCCAGAAGACCTTCACCTTGTTCGTATCCACCTTCTTTTCCTGGACGAGCTTATCCCACACCAGAAAGTTCAATGCGCCCGCGTCCACCCTTCCCCCTTCGACCCACAACGCAGTTGCATCATGGGCCCCGCTGAAGGCCGCCTTCTGCGCGAAATCCCGGTCCGGGTCGATCTTGTTTTGGAGGAGAAAGTACCGGGGCATGAGGTGGCCGGAGGTCGAAGAGACACTCCCAAAGGCAAAGGTCTTCCCCTTTAGGTCACTCAATTTGGTGATGCCGGTGTCCGGACGGGTGATGAAGACACTCTTAAACTCCGCATCCTCTTTCCGCATGACGAGCCGGGTCGCCGTCCCTCCGGTGCGAAGAACCGCCTGGACCGAGGTAAAGCCCCCGTACCAGACGAGGTCCAGCTTCTTACCGGCCAGGCCCTCTACGGTCGCTGCGTAATCGACCACCGGGACAAACTTGACCGGGATTCCCAACTCCTTTATGAGATAGGCAGCGAACGGCTCATAGATCCGGAGAAGCTCCTGGGGATTTTCATCCGGGATAGCCGATACGCGCAAGACCGCCGGCGTCTCTGCCTCAGAGAAACCGATGCCTATTCCGACAACGACCGCTCCCAAGACAGCCCAGAGCGCCATCCGCATCTTGCATCCCTCTCCAAGAGCACGCTACGCTGTTTGCGGCCCACGCGAATCGAGGCTGTGTCAGAATAATAGGTATCTAGGATAAGTCAAATCGGTATTACCAATACAAAGGCCCAAATCCATCGGCCCGTTGGCTATAAATTTAGATCGGAGGCTTCAAGAATAGTCCAAGTGAGAATCGGTGGCGGGAATCGAAAAAGATAGGGCTCACGAATCGGTGGTAGGTTTCACACTCACCGATTCGAGGAGGAAATTGGCGAATGCTTCACAGAGGGGAGATCGCGAGCGGTTCTTGTGATAGACCAGATAAAAATCGCGAGTGAGTCTGATGCCTTCGAGGGGGACGGTCCGAAGTGTTCCCCGGTCCAGGTCATCCTGGATA
>JAHFDE010000059.1 GCA_023249165.1 Candidatus Methylomirabilota bacterium
TAAGGAGAAAAACGATGGTGAAGATGCTCAAGAATCCACGGTGGGCGGTATTGGGTGCAGTCGCGTTGGTGCTCGCGGTGGGCGGGCCGGCGAGCCCGAAGGTCGAAGGAGACACCATCATCCTCGGTGCCGCGGTGTCCCTGACCGGCAAGTACTCGACGAACGGCAAGAACACCAAGGACGGCTACGAGCTTGCCGTCAAGCGCATCAACGATATGGGTGGGATCAAGATCAACAATAAGGCCTACAAGCTGAAGGTTGTCTACTACGACGACGAGTCGACGCCGGCCCGCGGGGCCCAGCTTGCCGAGCGGCTGATCAACCAGGATGGGGTCAAGTTCATGCTCGGTCCCTACAGCTCGGGCCTCACCAAAGCGATCGCCCCGGTCACGGAAAAGTACCGAATTCCTCATGTCGAGGGCAACGGAGCCGACCGCGAACTCTTCGCGCAGGGCTACAAGTACTTGTTCGCCGTCCTCTCCACCTCTGACCAGTACCTGCGCGAGGCCATAAATCTGGCCGCCGAGCAGGCGCAGAAGCAGGGAAAGGACCCGAAGACGCTCAAGATCGCCATGGCGTTCGAGAACGACCCGTTCTCGATGGACGTCCGGGACGGCGTGATCGAGGATGCCAAACGCTGGGGCATGAAGATCATCATCGACGACAAGCTACCACCTGAACTCAACGACATGGCGGCGACCCTGACCAAGGTCAAGGCCGTCAAACCCGACATCCTCGTTGTCTCCGGCCATGCCAAGGGCGCGATCCTGGCCGTGCGCCAGACGGCCGAGATGAAGGTGGACGTGCCCATGATGGCCGTCACACACTGCGACTCGGCCAGGGTCGCGGAAACCATGCCGGATTCCGCGGAGGGATTCCTTTGCGCCTCGCAGTGGGACCGCAGCCTGCGCTACGGCGACAAGTGGTTCGGCACGGCCAACGACTACGCCAATCGCTTCGCGGAGCACTTCAACTACACGCCGCCCTACCAGGCGGCCGAGTCCACGGCGGCAGTGCTGGTGTACGTTGACGCCTTCGAGCGGGCGCAGTCCTTCGACCCGGAAAAGGTGCGCGACGCCATCGCCAAGACCGACATGATGACCTTCTACGGGCCGGTCAAGTTCGATGAGACGGGCAAGAACACCGCCAAACCGATGGTGCTGTACCAGGTCCAAGAAAGCCGGTACAAGGTCGTGGCGCCGACCAAGTTCGCCGACACCAAGCTTATATGGCCGCGCAAGGCCCCGAAGTAGCAGTCGTCAACGACACCCCGGCCCCGCAGCGCCGCGGGGCCGGGGATTTTCTACGTCGATGGACAATCTCCAGCTCCTGTTCAATGCGCCGATCCTGTCGGTACAACTGCTCATAGATGGCCTCTTCATCGGCGCCATCTTCGCCCTGGCGGCCTATGGAATGGCCCTCGTCTGGGGGGTCATGGACATCATCAACATCGCCCAGGGCGAGTTTGTCATGCTCGGCGGCTATGTCACCTTCTTTCTCGCCGCGGCCGGCGTGCACCCCTTGTACACCGTGCCAGTAGCGGCGGCCGCCCTCTACATCCTCGGATGGGCGCTGTACCGGACCGTCGTGTTCCGCGTGGTCGACAAGGACATGTTTATCTCGATCCTGGCCACCTTCGGCATCAGCATCCTCCTGCAGCAGCTCGCCAATGAGCTTTTCGAAGCCGATATCCGGACGGCAGAATCCGGGCTCGGAACCCTCCTCTTCGCCGACGGCCTGATCGTTGTGAGCCAGATCAAGCTGGTCGCCTTCGTCTGCGCCCTGGTCCTCGGCGCGGCCCTGTTCCTGTTCCTGAAGCGCTCGCGCCTCGGGCAGGCGATCCGGGCCACGGCGCAGAACGCGCGCGCCGCCCGGATCATGGGTGTCAACACGGACCGGGTCTTTGCCACCACCTTTGCGCTGAATGCGGCCATCTGCGGCGCGGCCGGCAGCCTCGTGGTGATGACCTGGCTGGTCCATCCGTATCTGGGGTTGGCCTACACCCTCCGCTCATTCATGATCGTGACCGTGGCCGGCCTCGGAAACATTGGCGCGGTGGTCTTCGCGAGCCTCGGGCTGGGAGCGGCCGAGAACTTCGCCGGCTTTGTCCTGGGGACCGAATACCAGGCCGCTTTCGTCTTCTCGCTGCTGGTCGTGATCCTCGTGTGGCGGAACGCTCTTCTGAGCCGCCAACGGAAGTACCTGAAGTGACGGATGCGACGCGGAATCTCCTCCTGTATGCGCTCATCGGCCTGATAGGCCTGCTCGCCCCATACCTCGCCCCGGCGTTCCGCGTCCAAATGGCGCTCTTATGGATGATGATCCTCTTCGCCCTCACCTGGGACCTCGGCGGCGGGCAGATGGGCTATAACTCCTTCGGCAACATCGTCTTCTTTGGGATCGGGTGCTACGTGGCCGCCGTGGTGCAGCGAGACCTTTTCTTCGCCGTCGGCGGGCAGCCACAGGCTACCGGCGACCTCGCGACGGTAAGCCCGTTGTTCAATTACTTCAACGGATTCGCTGTGGGTTTGGCCCTCGCGGTGATCATCGCTCTAGCCGTGGCGGCGGCCTTAGGCTCGGGAATCCTGGGGCTGCGTGGACACTATTTCGCCATCTGCACCCTGGGGGTGGGTGTCGCCGCCGGCGAGATCGCCAGCGGTTGGGACTACATCGGCGCCGGCTCGGGCATGGTGGCCCCCATCTTTCCCGGTGGGCCCGGCCAGAACGCGATATTCTTCTACTACTTCTTCTTCGCCCTGGCCGCGATCTGCTTCTTTACGCTGAAATGGCTTTACGGCACCCGCTTTGGCCTCGCCATCAACGCCATCCGCGACGACGAGGACAAGGCCGAGGCCATGGGGATCCACACGACCCGTTACAAGACGGTGGCCTGGTGCGTCGCAGCCTTCTTTCTCGCCCTGGCCGGGGGCGCCTTCGGGCACCTGAACAATTTCATCGACCGCGAGGTGGCCTTTCCCGGCATCACCTTCGGCGTGTGGATGGTGCTCATGGCGATTCTGGGGGGGCAGGGGACGCTCTGGGGACCTGTGATCGGCGCGACGATCTTCCATGCCACGCAGGAGCTCTTCTGGACCTACTTCATCGGCTGGCAGCGGGTGGCGTTAGGACTCCTCATCGTCGTCATCGTCGTCTTTTTCCCTCTCGGCATCATGGGCTGGCTCCGCAGCCGCTGGCCGGAACGATTCGGCGAGACCGTGGACCTCGAGGCCCGCACCGCGCCTATCTCGCTTAGAGAGACCCGATGACCCCAATCCTCGAGGTCCAGGATGTGACGAAGGCCTTCGGGGGCGTCATCGCCAACGACGGCATTACCCTCAAGGTGCCGCAGGGGCCCATCATCGGCCTCATCGGGCCCAACGGGTCGGGCAAGACGACGCTGTTCAATTCCATCGTCGGGTATCACCCCATCGACCGCGGCTCCATCTGGTTCGAAGGACGCGAAATCTCCAGGCTGCGCGTCCCCCAGATCGCCCGCCTGGGGCTCCTCCGGACCTTCCAGCAGACCCGCATCTATGGCAAGATGCGTTGCCTGGAGAACATGCAGATCAGCGTCCCCCATGTCCATGAGGGACTACGAACGATGCTGTCCCCGTATCCGCCGGAGGTGACCGAGCGGGCGGAAGGTCTCCTCGAGTTCGTCGGCCTCTACCCCAAACGGCACCTGCGAGGAGGCGAGCTGTCTTTCGGCCAGCAAAAGCTCCTGGAGCTGGCCATGGCCCTCATGAACCAGCCGAAGCTGCTGCTGCTCGACGAGCCGACGGCCGGGATCAACCCCGTCCTGATCAACAGCCTGATGGAGCGGCTGAAGCGGATCAATGCCGACCTCGGCGTCACCCTCTTCGTCATCGAGCACAACATGCGAGTGATCATGAATCTGGCCCAGCATATCTACTGCCTGGCCCACGGGCAACTGCTGGCCGAAGGCCCGCCCGAGGAGATCCAGACCGATCAGCAGGTCATCGACGCCTATCTAGGAGCCCGGTGATGCGGAGCGCGATTCCCCCGGGCCCTGAGAGAAGAGCACGGGGACTCACAGCGGAGGCGTTGCCGGAGGAAGTCCGCGTCGTCAAAGAAGGCCCCTCCCGGGAGCAGCTCGCGGCCCTGGCCGGCAACAGTCCGCTCCTCCGGATCGACGGGCTCGTGGCCGGCTACGGCAAGATGGAGATCTTGCACGGCATCGACCTGCAGGTTAGGGCGGGCCAGTCCCTGTGCCTCATCGGACCCAACGGGGCCGGCAAGTCCACGGTGCTCCACTCGATCTACGGTTTTACGAACATCATGGCCGGCTCGGTCATGGTGAACGGCAGGGACATCACGCGGCTCGGCTCAAACGAAAAGCTCAAGACCGCCGGCATCGCCTATGTCCTGCAGCACAACTCAGTCTTTCCCGACATGACGGTCGAGGAGAACCTCTGGATGGGCGGGTTCCTGATGAAGAGTCCCCGAGAGGCCAAGGCGGCGGCGGAAAAGGTCTTCGCAAAGTATCCCCTGCTGGCCGAGCGCCGCCGCCAGCGGGCCGGCACCCTGTCGGGAGGCGAGCGGCGGATCCTCGAGATCGCCCGCTCCCTGGTCATGGAACCCCGGATCCTGCTGGTGGATGAGCCCTCGATCGGGCTCGAGCCCCGGTACATCAGTATGGTCTTCGAGGTCCTCGACGACCTGCAGCACCGACAGGGCAAGACCATCGTGATGGTCGAGCAAAACGCCAAGAAGGGGCTCGAGTTCGCTGACATCGGCTACGTGCTGGTCTCGGGCGAGATTGCCATGGCCGGGACCGGCGACGATCTGCTCCGGGACCCTGAGGTGGGCCGCCTCTTCCTCGGCGGCTAGATCTGTACTCCCTGCACCTTCAGCCCCGCCTGTACCTTCTGTACCTCCTACACTTTCTGTACTTCCTGTACTTGCTGCTCTTTCTGTACTTGCTGTACTTGCTGCACCGCCTGTATTAACCGCCCCGGATCTTCCGGGTCAGGGCGGGCTCGATGCCCAGCAGCCGCTCGTACACGGTGAGCTGCCCCCGGTGATACTCCTCGTGGGCGATGCCGTGGTAGAGCCAGGCCAATCGCGTGCCCCACTGTCCATCGAAACGCTTGATCATCTGCAGCATGTGTAGCTCGCCAGCCCCAAGAAACTTCTTCTCGGCCTCCTTGAACTGGGATTTCAGCAGCCGCACCAGATCGGCCTTGGTCTTCGCCCGATACGCCGCTGCGGCATGCAGGCGAAGGAGCCTTGGCCACGGAAGCCGGTGAAAGTTTGTGTCGCCGCGGGTGAGCTCACCGGTCATCATCATGGCCACCTTGAGGATATGCACCACCAGCTCTGTGACGCTGCGGACCTCCGATGTGGGCCGAAAGTCGAATGCCTTCACGGGGATATTCCTGACCTCATCGATCAGGCCTTGACGGGCATCGGTCCAGGACTCGAGCGCCTCTTCTAAGAGGTTCCGGTATGTCAACATCGTGTCGCTCCCCCCTTCACGCCCACCGCGATGAGCCAGGCGCGTTTCCCTTCCACCTTGGGAACTCCCCGTCAGCGATCCCCGGCAACAGGACCTAAGGCGACCGGAGTGACCTCTACATCTTTCTGCTCCCAGCGCGAAGAGCGGCAGCGCCGCTGGAGCAGGACCATCCGGGCCACCCAGTCCAGCAGGAACGCCCACCACACATAGGCCACCCCAAGCCCCCACCACGCTGCGGCGGCGGCCAGAGGGATGCGGACCCCCCAGATACCGAGGATCGTCACCCCGAGGATGTACGGGGTATCTCCCGCCCCTCGGAGCGCCCCCTGAAGCACCAACGTCACCGCGAGGGGAATCTGACTCAGCGCCGCGATCCGCAGGAAGACCTCGCCCAGCCGAATCACCTGGCTATCGCTCGTGAACAGTTGCAAGAGGGGCCCCGGGAACAGAAAGAAGAGAACGCCCATCCCCCCCATAAAGAAGATGCCCAGGCGGTTGGCCTCCACCATTCCGAGACGGGCCCGGATGACATTGCCTCTCCCCACACTCTGTCCAACCACAGTCGCTGCAGCCACGCCGATTGCCAGCCCCGGCATGAACGAGAGGGCTTCGACGTTTACCCCTAACTGGTGCGTGGCGAAGGCCGCGGTCCCATAGAGGAGCAGGATCTTGGCATAGACCACCTGGCCAGCCTGCCACATCATCCGATCCATCGCGACCGGCCACCCGATATGGAGGACAGGTCGGATGCAGGCCAAATCCCATCCCCCCTTGGCCAGATACCCCTTGGCCCAGCCCTGCCACCACAGAAGCAAGACCCCTAACACCTCCGCAGACGCGACCGCAATGGCCGCCCCCTGAACCCCGAGGGCGGGAAGATCCAGGTACCCGTAGATCAGCGGGACGGCCAGGCTGATGTGGAAGAGGTTCAGGATCACGTAGATCCGCATCGGCGTCCGGGTATCGCCGGCCCCGTGCATCGTGGAGGTGAGGACATGGACCACAGCGGTGGCGGGAAAGGCGAGGAAGACCCATCGACAGTAGTCCTGGACCAGGAGCTGGACCGGCAGCTGAGCCCCCAGCAACCCGGCAGCCTCCGCCGCAAACGCCATCCCGACAGCCGCGAGGGGAACGGTCAAGATCAGCGTCGCGACCAGCCCGTGAACCGCTATCCGTCCCGCCTCGGCTCGCCGGTCCGCTCCCCACCGCTGCGCCACCGCAACCATGGTCCCGGTGCTCAGCCCCCATACCACCGTCATGCTGATAAAGACCAGCAACTGGCCGAGCCCGACGGCCGCCACCGCCGGAGCACCAAGACCCCCCACGAGGAGGATGTCGATGGCGGTCACCATCCGGTGGAGCAGGTTCGACACCGTGACGGGCAGGGCGAGGCGCAGGACCTCGCGTCTCACCTCAGCCCGCTCGATCGTTTTCCCGTGCGTCACGCCATCCTCTCCCAAAGAAAGCTGTCATCTGTCCGCACCGATCGAGTTCATTGAGTTTGTTGGGTTCGTTGGGTTTGTTGCGTTCCCCCGGCATTCCCGAAACCCGCAGGACCTAGAGTACAACCCAATAAACCCTATGAACCCAATAGACCCAATAAACCTCCGCGTTCAAAGAGAGCGTCGTCGTTCGACGGCGAGCCGATAGAGCCGCTCGTACTCCCTGGCGGGTCGCTCCCAGGAGAAGTCAGCCGCCATAGCGTTCTTCATGAGGCGCCTCCAGACAGCCTTGTCATGGAACAGGGCGATCGCCTGCCGGACAGTCTCAAGGAGATCCCCGGCCTCGGCCTTGTTGAAGGTAAAGCCGTTCCCTGTGCCCGCACCGGGATCGAAGGGGATGATGGTATCATGAAGACCCCCTGTGGCCCGGACGACGGGGATGGTGCCGTACGCCAGGCCGTACATCTGGTTCAGACCGCACGGCTCATACCGGGAGGGGATGAGAACGACATCCGCCCCGGCCACGATCTTATGACTCAGCGCCACATCAAAGCGGACCTGTACCGCGAGCCGGTCGGGAAATCTCCGGTGCAGATTCTGCAGCGCTCGCTCGAGCTCCACGTCCCCCGTCCCGAGCAGGACTATTTGCACATCGAGGCTCAGGAGTCGCTCCGCAGTCGCCACGATGAGGTCGATCCCCTTCTGGTATACAAGCCGTGAGACTACACCCAACAGGGGGGCGTCTGCACGGGTTGACAGTCCCACCATTTCCTGAATATCCCGCTTACAGGCCGCCTTGCCAGCGAGATCCTCGGGCGAATAGGTGCCCACGAGATGAGGATCCGTCCGGGGATTCCAGTCCTGGTAGTCCACGCCGTTCAGCACGCCGGAGAGGTCCCCCGCCCGCTGCCGCAGCACCGGGTCGAGGCCGTACCCGAACTCCGGCGTCTGGATCTCCTGGCTGTACGTGAGACTCACGGTGCTCAGGAGGTCGGCGAACACCAACCCGGCCTTCAGGAAATTGACCTTTCCCCAGAACTCCACGCCGCCAGGAGTGAAGAGGTCTCCCGGGAGACCGGTGAGAGGGAAGACCGCGGCGGGGAAGACCCCCTGGTAGCCCAGGTTGTGGATCGTCAGCAGGCTGGCGACATCCGCAAAGTACGGGTCGCTGCCGTACACCGTCTTCACGTATGCCGGGATAAGACCGCTCTGCCAATCGTGGCAGTGGATGACGTCGGGCTGAAGGTCAAGCACCTTGACGGCTTCGAGGACCCCGCGGGAGAAAAAAATAAACCGCCCGGCGTTATCGGGATAATCTGCTCCCTCCTCCTGGTACAGCCCTTCGCGATCGTAGAACCCGTCGTGATCAAGGAGGATGACGCGGACGCCTTCCCTCTGCCCTTCCCAGAGGCGCGCGACCTCCGTTCGATCTCCCAGGGGCACCCGGATCTCCTCCGGGCGACTCGTGAACAGATGTCTCTCGAGATCGATGGTCCGGTATTTGGGGAGAAAGGCCGTGACCTGATGCTTAAGCCCCGCCAGGACGGCCGGCAAGGCCCCAGCCACATCGCCCAATCCGCCCGTCTGGGCAAACGGTGTCATCTCCGAAGCGACCGAGGCGACCCGCATGCGCCCTCCCTGAAAACAGGAACGGGGATCAAGACCTTGATCCCCGCCTTCACTGCAGTCTTTTATATCTTGCACCCCCGGCCCTGTCAAGGCGAAAGGCCGAATGCCCATGCGGTAGGCATCCCGTCCTCACATGCCCAGCCTCTGCTCTCTTTTTAGGCGGTCGCTCTGAGATCGCTCTTGGGCCGAAAACAGCAAGACCAATGACTTACACCTTCCAGCCGCGCTGGCATGCCGGATGCTTACGCGGGCGAGGACTTTTCGTGTCCAGCACGGAGATTTCGTGCCTCTAACGGCCAACGAAGTCCGAAAGGAGGGACAACGGTGTCGAGAAAAGTACGGCTCTGGTTCTTTATTATTTCTGTCCTTCTTTGGGTTGTAACCCTTTTCGTTCCCTGGGCCGCCTTTGCTCAAGAGGCCCAACAAGCTGCCCCCCCGCCTCCCAAGATCGATTCGGGCGATACGGCGTGGATGCTGACCTCGGCGGCCCTGGTGCTGATGATGACCATCCCCGGGCTCGCCCTCTTCTACGGGGGCATGGTCCGGAGGAAGAATGCCCTGGGCACCCTCATGCACAGCTTCATCATCGCGGCCCTGATCAGCGTCCAGTGGGTCCTCTGGGGCTACAGCCTCGCCTTCGGACCCGACAAAGGAGGGCTGGTCGGCGGCCTCGAATGGCTCGGGCTCACTGGGGTGGGGTTGGACCCCAATCCTGACTATTCCGCGACGATTCCCCACCAGGCGTTTATGATCTACCAGCTCATGTTCGCCATCATCACCCCCGCCCTCATCACCGGTGCCTTTGCCGAGCGGATGAAGTTCAGCACCTTCCTGGTCTTCATGCTCTTGTGGGCCACCTTTATCTACGATCCGCTCGCCCATTGGGTGTGGGGGGTAAAGGGGTGGCTGCGGGAGCTGGGGGCGCTCGATTTCGCCGGGGGGACGGTGGTGCACATCAGCTCGGGGATCTCGGCCTTGGCCGCCGCCATCCTCATCGGAAGGCGCCGGGGCTACGGCCATGAACCGATGCCTCCCCATAACCTCCCCTTCACCGTTCTCGGGGCCTCCCTTCTCTGGGTCGGGTGGTTCGGATTCAACGCGGGAAGCGCACTATCGGCTGGAGGCTTAGCCACCAGCGCCTTTGTCGTCACCAACACCGCGACGGCGACAGCCGCCCTCGCCTGGATGTTCACCGAGTGGATCACCCGGGGGAAGCCGACAACCCTCGGAGCGGCCTCCGGCGCGGTGGCAGGCCTGGTCGCCATCACCCCGGCCTCCGGCTTCGTCGCGCCCCTCCCCTCGATCATCATCGGGCTTGGGGCCGGGGTCTTCTGTTACACCGCTTGTAATCTGAAGACGAAGCTCGGCTACGACGACTCCCTGGACGTCGTGGGAGTCCACGGCATAGGCGGGACGTGGGGGGCGTTGGCCACGGGCCTCTTCGCCTCTAAGGCCATCAATGAGGCGGGAGCGGACGGGCTCTTCTACGGCAATCCTGGCCAGATGAAGGCCCAGTTCATCGCGGTCCTGGCCACGTGGGTCTTGGCCTTCGTCGGCACCACGATCATCCTGAAGGTCCTCGATGTGGCCATGGGACTCCGGGTCTCGGAGGGAGAGGAGATCCAGGGGCTCGACCTCTCCCAGCATAGCGAGAGCGCCTATGCCCTGGAGCTTCCAATGTAATGGCGAGGAGCGCGGCAAGGGAGCCCATGACCATCACGACGGTGGCCTCTTCAACAACCGCGGCCCTTCACAGGCCAACGCTCAGAGGAGGGAGATAATGACTCCAAAGGAAGTCATCAAGTTCGCGAAGGAGAAAGGGGCAAAGATCGTCGATCTCCGGTTCATCGACATGCCCGGGCTCTGGCAGCACTTCTCACTCTCTGTGGCAGAGCTGAACGAGGGACTTTTCGAGGAGGGCATCGGGTTCGACGGCTCATCGATCCGGGGCTTTCAGCATATCCACGAATCCGACATGCTCCTGGTGCCCGATCCGGCGACCGCCGCCATGGATCCTTCTCTGTCGGTCCCGACCCTTGTCCTCATTTGCAACGTCAAGGATCCGGTGACGGGCCAGCCCTACAGCCGGGACGCCCGTTATGTCGCCCAGAAGGCCGAGGCCTATCTCAAGCAGACGGGGATCGGCGACACCTCCTACTTTGGGCCCGAGCTCGAGTTCTTCATCTTCGACGACGTCCGGTTTGACCAGAGTTATAACTACGGGTTCTACTATATCGACTCCGAAGAGGGTTTTTGGAACTCCGGCAAGGAGGGGACGCCGGAGCGGCCAAACCTGGGCTACAAGCCCCGCTACAAGCAGGGGTACTTCCCGGTGCCCCCCATGGATAAGCAACAAGACATCCGGAGTGAGATGGTGTTGGCCCTGGAGAGCGTGGGGGTGAAGTGCGAGGTCCACCACCACGAGGTGGGGACCGCCGGGCAGGCGGAGATCGACATGCGCTTTGCCAGCCTGACCCGGATGGCGGATAACGTCATGTGGTACAAATACTGTACCAAGAACGTGGCAAAGAAGTGGGGTAAGACGGTGACCTTCATGCCCAAGCCGCTCTTCATGGACAACGGCTCGGGCATGCACGTCCACCAGAGCGTCTGGAAGAAGGGGAAGAACCTCATGTTCGAGTTGGGGGGCTACGGCGATGTCTCCAAGACCGCCCTCTACTACATCGGGGGGCTCCTCAAGCACGCGGAGGCGCTGTGTGGTTTGGTTGCCCCGACGACCAACAGCTACCGACGGCTGGTGCCCGGCTACGAGGCGCCGATCAATCTCGTCTACAGCCAGCGCAACCGGAGTGCCTGCGTCCGGATCCCTGTTTACAGCCGAAGCGAAAAGACCAAGCGGGTCGAGTTCCGGACGCCGGATCCCTCCTGTAACCCCTACCTCTGCTTCGCCGCGATGCTGATGGCGGGCCTGGACGGGATCCAGAACAAGATCGACCCGGGGAAGCCGATTGACAAAGACCTGTACGAGCTGGAGCCGGAGGAGGCAGCCAAGGTGAAGCAGCTCCCGGGGAGCCTGGATCGGGTCCTGGACGCTTTGGAGGAGGATCATAAGTTCCTGCTGAAGGGGGATGTCTTCACCCCGGACCTGATCGAGACCTGGATTGAGTACAAGCGGAAGAATGAGCTTGACCCTGTCCGGCTGCGGCCCCATCCCTGGGAGTTCGCCCTGTACTTTGA
>JAHFDE010000184.1 GCA_023249165.1 Candidatus Methylomirabilota bacterium
CGCGAGGTGATAACCCCGATGGGATTGTTGATCTCGTGGGCGATGCCGGCGGCGAGGCTCCCCACCGCCGCCATCTTTTCCGATTGTCGGGCGATCCGTTCAAGCTGGACGCGCTCGGTAACATCCTCCAGGGCCAGGACCGCCCCGATGACCTCCCCGGTCAGGGTTCGCAGGGGACTTCCCTTGATGTTCATCGTGCCCCGCCCCCGGTGGCGCGTTTCATGTTCACACCTCTCCAGGGTGACCTCCTCAGTCCCTCCGAGGATCCTGCCGAGCGACTCCTCAAACCCCTCGGCCCTCAGCGACGGGAAGACCTCCAGAATAGACAGACCCCGGACCTCCGCGGCGGGGATGCCGTACCTCTCTTCCATTGCCCGGTTCCACTCGGTGATCCGCCCCTGGCGGTCCAAAACGATGATCCCGTCCTGGATGCTCTCGACCACGTTCCGGATGAAGGCCTCGCGGACCTGGGCCTCCTGCCCGAGCCGGGCGAGCTCTTCCGCCTGACGGGTCAGCGCCTCCTCACCCCGCTTGCGTTTGATGAACTGGCCGATCCGGCTGCCGATGTCGGCCATGATCTTGAGGAGGTCCTGGTCGGGCGGATGAACGTGGCGGCTGAAAAAGATCATGACCCCCGTCACGCCGCGCTCGCTCCGGACCGGGAATGCCAGCGCCCCGTGCAGGCCCATTTTGGCCGCGACAGCCGTGCGGTGGAAATCGGCGTCGGTGAGGATATCGGCTATCCATGCGGGCTCGCCTGTGGCCCAGACACGGCCGGGCAAGCCGCTCCCGTGTGAAAGGGTGATCTGGCGACTGACGGCCTCGAACTCCGCCACATCAAGGGACGGCGCATGCCAGATGCCTCCCCAGCGCAGGACCTTGATGGCGGGGTCCACGTACCACAGCTCCCCGAGCTCCCAAGCGAGGCCTTCGCAGATGGCCTGCAGGAGGGGCGCGATGGCATCTTCCAGTTGTCCAGACTCCGCGAAGACCCGCGTCACCGCGAACTGGGTGTTTTGCCGCCGCTCCGCGTGCTTCCGCTGGGTGATATCGGTGATGGAGGCCATAGCCACTAGCCCGTCTTCCGTTTCGTTGTAGCTCAGGCTAATCTCCACGGGAAACTCGGTGCCGTCCTTGCGCCGTCCGGCGAGGTCAAGGCCGCGACCCATCGGCCGGATGCGCGGCTCCGTAAAGTAGCCAGCGCGGTGGGTGGTATGCGCGGTCCGGAGGCGCTCGGGGAGCAAGACCTCAATGGGTTGTCCAATCAACTCCTCGCGCGGGTAGCCGAACATCTCCGCGGCCCTGGCGTTGGCCAGCACGATCCGCCCATCGCTGCCCACGATCACGATCCCCTCCGCGGCTGATTCCAGCAGCGCCCGGGCGGTCGCCTCGCTCTTTCTCAGCGCTTCCTCCGCGCGCTCGCGCCCGGCATTCAATGCTTCCAACTCAGCAATCCGCTGGCGGAGTGTCGTCAATTCCTGTGAGAGCCGGTCGCCTGCGTCCCTCCGACCTTTCATATCAATCTCGAAAGAGCTCTATCTCGTGTTGAAGGAGCCTTCTGGGTGGATCCCAGGATAGCTCGAAACACCTTCGGAGTGGAAGCAAATTGGGAACGCCCCATCCTGGCAAAGGATCCTTGGTGTTAGAAAAAGAGGGGGTAGATTTTATCCAGCATTGGGCCGCAGCTCTGGTGGTGGCGTGTCATGAGAGCAGGGACCTGGAAGATCGCGCAAGTCATTAGAGGGGTGGAGCCGGCGGTCGGGGTTGAACCGACGGCCTGCTGATTACGAATCAGCTGCTCTGCCACTGAGCTACGCCGGCGAAGGACGCACAGATTCTAGGCCCTCCGGATGGGCTCGTCAATAGCAGGGCGGAAGAGCAAGCGAAGCCAGAAGGCAGGCCGGAGGAGTCGCCGCGGAGCCAGGAGATCGCCTACGACGCCCATCAGCTCCTCAGCATGGGTCGGTCGGTCATTGAGACGCCGGACGAGGAGGTCGCACAGGCGAGGACGGCAGACGATCTGCTGGAGCAGCTGGCAGACCCGATCCTTGGGTGCGAACTCGCGGCGGTAACAGACGGCGTAGCGCCCCAGTCCCCCGGCAGTGGGCCCTCCGTTCGAGAGCGCCTCTGCCACGGTCTTCGCAGCCAGCTCAGCGCCTCGGAGCGCCTGATACACCCCCTCCCCCGTCATCGGATCGTAGTAGCCAGCCGCATCCCCCACGAGAAGGAATCCGTCGCCGGCGACCCGGGTGGCGCGGCAGGCGAGCGGCCCGAGGACTCGAATGGCGTTCAGGGGGTGGGCGTCCTGCAGCATTGCTCGCACGCGCGGATACGCGGCGAGGAGATCGCATAAGACCCCTTCCCACGCCTGGTGAAGCGGGAGGTCTTGCTGATCCACCACCACACCGACATTCAGGACCCCCCGTCCCTGCGGGTTGAGGATGGAGTACCCGGTCTTTCCGAGATACACCTCTCCTACATCACCCACGTCGACCGGCACCTGAAAGCGCCGGAGCAAGGCGACCTTCCGGTGGGTTCGGTGCCAGGCGAAAAGATTGAGGCGGCGGGACACGACGGAGTTACGGCCGTCGGCCCCGATGGTCACCGAGGCGGTGAAGGATCGTGACCGACCCTCGGAATCGGCAACGACTCCTGCAACACTTTCGCCCTCCCGGATGAGATTGACCACCCTCCACCCCTCGTGGCACTCGACCCCGGCCTTGCGGGCTGCGTCGAAGAGGAGGGCATCGAACCGATATCGGGGAAGGGAGTAGCCGTGTGAGGCAGTCCCGTTACCCGGATAGACCCCCGTAAGCACCGTCCCTCCGGGCGCCTCGATTCGCATGCTACGGATCGGCTGGGGGCCCAGGGCCTCCAAAGCTGAAAGCAAACCGAGCCGATCCAAGATGGAAAGACAGCCGGGACTCAAGTACTCGCCACAGGGCTTTTCCCTGGGGAAGTGGGACTTCTCAAGGAGACACACCTTGAGTCCCGCCCGAGCCAGCCGGATGGCCACGGCGCTTCCCGCCGGGCCTCCACCGACCACCAGGACATCCGCTGGCTGTCTCACTCGGTCTCCCCCACCAGAACCCGGAAGCGTACCTCGACCTCGTCCTTCACCGTGATAAAGAGGAAGGCGGGGCGCTCAATGCCGTAGTCACTCATCATCAGAGGCGTCCTCCCCTCGACCTCGAACCGTCCATCCACGGGTGAAACGGTGGCAGGAATGCGCAGGCGTCGCGTCACGCCGTGCAGCGTCAGTTCTCCTTCCAGCGTGACACCAATCCTGCCTGCCTCCCGACGCAAATCGCTGAGACCGGTCAGGACGAACCGGATCTCGGGAAACTTTGCCACCTCCAGATGATCTTCCCACATGAGGCGGTTCCGGAGTCCAATCCCGGTGTCGAGGGCCTTTGCCTCAATCGCCACGCACCCGACGGCCTCGTCAATGCCTCGCGCCCTGACGCGACCC
>JAHFDE010000185.1 GCA_023249165.1 Candidatus Methylomirabilota bacterium
GGCGCGCGACCACCTTGGCCCGATCCCCGGGGTGCAGCGTCAGGGTCGATGGCTGGTGACTGTGAATGGTGGCCCCGGAACGAAGCTGGACAACGAGGAGGTTATCCGGCCCCCGAAACTGCCGCGTGACAACCATGGCGTTGCCCATCGGGTCGGGGATCAGCTCGATGTGGTCCGGCCGGATCATCACCTCCACCTGGGTGCCACCGGGCAGTCCCGGAGTGTTGGGGAGCGTGCCGATCTCGGTGGCGATGCCCTCGTCCGTCACCCGGCCGGGGAGGAAGTCGGCCTTGCCTACGAAGCGGGCCACGAAGCGGGTGGCGGGCCGGTGATAGATCTCTTCCGATGAGCCGAGCTGCTCCAGTCGGCCCTGGTTCAGGATCCCCACGCGGTCGGCGATCATGAAGGCCTCTTCCTGATCGTGGGTCACGAAGATGGCGGTGGTCCCGAGTTCCCGCAGGATCGTGTAGACCTCCAGGTGCATCTGCACCATCATGTCGGCGTCCAGGTTGCTGAAGGGTTCGTCGAGGAGGAGGAGGGCCGGGCGAGGGGCGAGGGCGCGGGCTAACGCCACGCGCTGCTGCTGCCCTCCGCTGAGCTCGTGGGGATAGCGGCCGGCAAAAGAGGTCAGCCCGACCGTCTCCAGCATCCCGTGGACTCTGTGGACGCGGGTGCTGGGGTCCAGTGTCCGCAGACCGAATGCGATGTTCTCCTCCACGGTCAGGTGGGGGAAGAGCGCGTATTCCTGGAAGACCATCCCGACCCCGCGCCCCTCGGGGGGGACAAAGGTCTTGCGGTCCGCCATCGTTTTCCCGCTGATCACCACGACCCCGGCATCCGGTTTTTCGAAGCCGGCGATGAGTCGCAGCGCGGTCGTCTTCCCGCTGCCGCTCGGCCCGAGCAACGCGATGATCTCGCCGGGCTCCGCGTCGAGGGAGCAGTCGTCCAGGGCGGGCAGGTCGTGCGGCGTGAAGCGTTTCGTCAGATGCGTGACGCTCAGCAGGATCATGGCGCCTTATGGAGCCTTCCCCTCACCCTTCATCCCTTCATCCCTGAATCCCCGCCCGCGCCTTGCTGGGACCGGACGCTGCTTCGCGCCAGGATCAGGACGGGGAGCATCCCCGCCGCGACGATGGTGAGCGCCGGAAGGGCGGCCGCTTCCCAGAAGGACTCGGACGTGAACTGCCAGATGCGCACCGCGAGCGTCTCATAGCCGAAGGGCCTGAGAAGGAGCGTAGCCGGCATCTCCTTGATCACATCGAGGAAGACGAGGATCGCACCCGTGCAGAGGCCGCCGCGGATCAAGGGGAGGTGGATGCGGCGGAGGACGCCCCCGGGGCTCAAGCCGAGGGAGCGTCCCGCCATATCCATGCTTGGCGTGACCTTGACGAGGCTCGCTTCGACGGTGTGCACGCTGAGGGCGAGGAACCGGGCGAGGTAGGCAAAGACGAGTCCCGCTATGGATCCCGTGAACAGGAGGCCTCCGTCCGCTCCCCAGACGACGCGGGCCAGGGCGTTATAGACCCGGTCAAGAAAGGCGAGCGGCACCAGGACGCCCACGGCGATCACCGAGCCGGGAAGGGCGTATCCCATACTTGCGACGCGGCCGCACGCAGCTACCACCCGACTGCGACTCAGGCGGAGGCCATACGCAATCACGACGGCCGCCCCCACGGCTACGATGGCGGTGGTGCCTCCGACAGTCAGCGTGTTCAGGACGAATTCCGGATAGCGGTCGTCGAAGTCCGCTTCCCCGAGGGCCGTCACACTCCATACGAGGAGCTGGCCGACAGGCAGGAGAAACGCACCACCGACGACAGCGCCAGCCGCGCCGCTCGCCGCCCAGGCCCTCCACCCGGTGAGCATCGTGGGCGCGGGAGGGCGGGCCTTGCGCTCCGTCTGGTAGAAGCGGGCGCGGCCGCGCCAAGACCGCTCGATGGCGTAGATGGCCCCCGTGAAGACGAGGAGAAGACTCGCCAGCTCCGTGGCGGCCTGGCGGTTGAACAGGCCGAACCAGACCCGGTAGATGGCGACGGTGAAGGTGTTATAGCCGTAGATGGCAACCGTCCCGAAGTCCGCCAGGGCCTCCATCACCGTGAGGGAGAGGCCGGCGACGATCGACGGGCGGGCGAGGGGAAGGGCGACCCGCCAGAAGACGGCCGTCCGACGCGCGCCGAGGGCGCGGGCGGCTTCCAGGGTCGTTTCCGACTGCTCGAGAAACGCCGTCCGGGCGAGGAGGTAGACATAGGGATAGAAGACGAGGGTCATCACGAGGACGACGCCCCCAAAAGAGGCGATGTCAGGGAACCAGATCCCCGGTCCGAGGACGCGGCGAAGCCCGCTCTGCACGGGCCCGGTGTAATCGAAGAGCCCGCGGTAGACAAAGCCGATCACATAGGCGGGCACCGCCAGGGGCAGGATGAGGAGCCACTCGAAGACCGCCCGGCCGGGGAAGCGGTACATCGTGACAAGCCACGCGAGCCCGGTACCCAGCAGGACCACGCCACCCCCGACCCCGACGCTCAACGTGAGCGTGTTCCAGATCAGCTCAAGGAGCTGTGTCTGCCAGAGGTGCGACCAGATATCCAGGCTCGGCGTCACAAGGGACGAGACGACGACCAGGATGGGCGTGGCGACGACGAGCGCCACCGCCCCGGCTGCCAGCGGCCACGGGTCCCGTGGAAGCCTCAGGGCGAGGCGCCCCGCGACGGGAACCGCCGGGCTCGCCTGTCGAGTGGGCATGCCGGGCCTCCGCTACTTGTATCCGACTCGATCCATGAGCTTCACCGCCTCGGCCTGGAGCGCCCCGGCCGCGGCCACATCCACGCTGTCGGCCTTGAACGCTCCCCAGGCGGCGATGAACCCGTGCGGTTTCGCACCCCCATTGGCGGGGTACTCGTAGTTGCCGTCGGCGTACAGGTTCTGGGCCTCCGATGAGGAGAGGAACTCGATCAGCCTGATGGCGTGCTCCCGGTGCTTCGCGTACCGCGTCACGCCCGCGCCGGAGATGTTGATGTGAACGCCGCGATCCTGCTGGTTGGGCCAGAATACGGCCACGGGAAAGGCAGGATCGTTCGCCTTGAGCCGGGCAAGATAGTACGTGTTGGCGATCGTCACATCGCACTGGCCGGCGGCGATGGCCTCGAGCTGCTTGGTGTCGCTGTCGAGGATGCGCGCCTCGTTCTTCATCCACCCACGGATGACCTCTTCGGTTCGCGGCTCCCCCAGGGTCTTGATCATCGTGGCAACCAGGGACTGCGTGTAGACCTTCCTTGAGGTCCGGAGGCAGAGCCGTCCCCGCCATTTGGGATCCCCCAGCGCCTCATAGCTCGAGAGCTCCGAGGGCTTGACCCGCTCGGTGCTGTACATGATGGGCCGGGCCCGCACCGACAGTCCAACCCACGCATTGTCCTTGGCCCGGAGATGCGGTGGGATGTTCCTGGCGATCACAGGTGAGTCGAAACC
>JAHFDE010000060.1:0-1683 GCA_023249165.1 Candidatus Methylomirabilota bacterium
AGGAGGCCGGGATGGCGTACAAAGACATTTCCGCCGTCGTGGGTGCCGTGGAGGCGCTGGGGCTCTCCAAGAAGGTGGTGCGCCTGCAGCCGATCGGCAATATCAAAGGATAGGGACGAGGAGGCGGCGGTGGAGAGTAAAGAGCTGTTGTACACCTCGTACCGGCTGCAGGAACTGAATAGCCTTCTCCCCGAAGGGCTCACCGGGCCAGAGCTGCAGCAGGTGGAGGCGCTGGTCCAGGGACGGGACGACGTGGGGTTGATCACTCTCCTGGAGCGGCTGCCCCTCTCCCGGGAGAATCGGGAGCGGCTGCGGATTATTGCCGAGGCGCGACCCATCGCGCTGAAGATCGTCGCCCTCTGGCGGGAGATGCCACTTCGCCACGAGGAGATCGAGGCGCACTACAAGCAGCTCAAGCAGCTCAAGGCCGAGTATGATGGCGTCGCCCCTCGACGGGGAGGGGCCGCATTCTACTGATGTTGACCGCTCACCGTTGACCGATGACCAATTACCCGGATATGCCAACCACAAACGAGCGTCGGTCTTCTCTGTCATCTGTGAGCGGTCGTCGGTGATCGCATCCGTCCGGTCGTCGGTCATCAGTCATCGGTCGTCGCCATGAGAGCGGTTCGCTTCCACGCGCACGGGGGACCCGAGGTCCTGAAACTGGAGGAGATCCCGGAGCCCCGGATCGCCCAAAACCAGGTCCTCGTCCGGATCAAGGCCTGCGCCCTCAACCACCTGGATCTCTGGCTTCGCAAAGGCCTCCCGGGGGTCAAGGTCCCGCTCCCCCATATCCCCGGCTGCGACATCGCCGGCGAGGTGGCAGCGGTCGGCGAGCTGTGCACGCGGGTCAAGGTCGGGGAGCCCGTTGTGATCTCCCCCGGCAGAAGCTGCGGGCAGTGTGCCCGCTGCCTCGAGGGTCGCGACAACCTGTGCCCAAGCTACCAGATCATCGGCGGCTACGGTCTCGACGGCGGATACACTGACCTGATCGCGGTCCCGGAGGTGAACGTCCTTCCCCTTCCCAAGGGCCTCGACTTTATCCGGGCCGCCGCCTTCCCGCTTACCTTCCTCACCGCCTGGAATATGCTCGTGACGTTAGGAAACGTCCGACCCGGTCAGACGGTGCTGGTCATGGGTGCCGGGAGCGGTGTGGGCGTCGCGGCCTTACAGATCGCCAAACTGTTTGGCGCCACCGTCATCGCCGCCGCCAGCACCAGCGAGAAGCTGGCAAAGGCGCAAGACCTTGGGGCAGATCACGGCATCAACTACCGGGACCACTCGATCGGGCAGGAGGCGAAGCGGCTCACGGAGCGCCGCGGCGTCGACATCATCTTCGAGCACGTGGGCGGTGAGACCTGGAAAGAGCTCATCCCCATCCTGGCCGCCGACGGCACGCTCGTCACCTGCGGGGCCACGAGTGGCCCCATCGCCGAGACCGACATCCGGTACCTCTTCATGCGACAACTCCGGATCCAGGGGGCCTACATGGGGAGAAAAGCCGATCTGCTCACCATCCTGTCGCTGGTCGAGGCGGGGAAGCTGAAACCGGTGGTGGACCAGGTCCTTCCCCTTGCCGAGGCGCCCCAGGCCCACCGTCTCCTCGAGGACCGGCGACAGTTCGGCAAGGTCGTCCTCACGATCTGACCTCTCGGTCGTTCTCCCAGCAGAGGGGCAGAC
>JAHFDE010000060.1:1693-11669 GCA_023249165.1 Candidatus Methylomirabilota bacterium
GGGAGCTGCGGCTTCCCTAGTGCCGTTCCAACTATTTTCCCCGAACGCCGGCCGCTCACTGAACCGAGCGAGTAGGCCCAAGTGGGAGGCTCGGACTAGGCCAAACAAGTTGGAACGGCACTAGTACACCACCAACGTGACATCCTCGGGGGCAACAGTGGCTTCAACCTCCTGCTGCGCGATATGGATCTGTCCGAGAATGGTGGCGCCCGGCTCGACCACCAGTTCCGGACTCATCACGTCCCCTTTCAAACGGCACGGGGCCCGGAGGATGAGGCGAACGCGCGTGACGACATCCCCGTCCACAGAGCCTGCGATGTCCGCCTCCGTCGCCTCGATGCACCCGTGGATCTTCCCGTCTGAATCGATCTGGACGAGCCCATCGATTTCTATCCTGCCCTCCACCTCGCCGTCACACACGAAGTCGCCAGCGCCCAGTACATCTCCGACGAACCGCAGGCCCTTGGCCAGATAACTGCCCCTTCCCTCTTCCCGATTCCAAAACATGCCGTTCACCTCCCACATCATGGCATAGCAATCGGCATGCCAGGATGAGCCAGCGTGCCCCTGCGGTCACCACGCCGACGTTCCCCGGTGAATCTGGCACAATCATTGCTGAATCCCGCAGTCATGAGGTCGTTCACCACGCTTCTGACGCCCGGTGGCTTCCTTTTGCTGGCGATCATGGCGGTCCTCCAATGGATCATGCCCCCGGAATCCCTTTCGGCCCTCGTCCAGATTTATCCTTACGCGGTCTTCGGGGCAGGGCTTTTCTTCGGCTTTCGCTTCCATCGGAGCCAGCTCCTGTTCGCCACACTTGTTCTGGCCGTGGCTGACAGGGCATTACTCCAGTATGCCGCCGGTGACGGTCCTGCGGAGGGGACCGCCCGCATCGTCTTCAATGCCGCCGCGGTCCTGGTGCCGCTGAACCTTGCAGGTCTTTCGTTCATCGCCGAACGAGGTTTCGTGACCGCGCGAGGCCTCCTGCGTCTCGCCATTATCCTCCCGCAACTCCCCATCGTGGCTCTGCTCTGCCGCCCCGAGCAGGCGGGACTCGCCGCGCTGCTCGAGCACCGGCTGCTGGACATCCCCTTCGTCGGAGGGCTACCGATCGCCCAGCCGGCCCTGCTGGCGTTCGGCGTCGCGTTCGGTCTGGTCACCGTCCGGTTCATCTGCCGCCCGGACCTCATCGTGGGTGGCTTCATGTGGGCGCTCGTGGCCACGCTCCTCGCCCTGACCACGGGCCGCATCGGGGCCGTTTCCACCCTCTACTTTGCCACCGCCGGACTCATCCTCGTGGTCTCAGTCATCGAAAGCTCGTACGTCCTGGCCTACCGGGATGAGCTGACGGGCCTGCGGACCCGCCGGGCCCTCACCGAAGCGCTGCTCAAGCTCGGGGGCCGGTATGCGGTCGCCATGATTGACGTCGATCACTTCAAGAAGTTCAACGACCAGTACGGCCACGATGCAGGCGATCAACTCCTCCGCATGGTCGCCGCGAAACTCACGAAGGTGCTGGGCGACGAGGGGGCGTTTCGCTATGGCGGTGAGGAATTCTGCGTGCTCTTCCCCGGCCAGTCGATCCAGGATGCCATTCCCCACCTCGAAGTCCTCAGAAGGGCGGTCGAGGCTTCGTCTTTCGCTCTCCGGGATCCCGACCGCCCGGCCAAGAAACCGAAGAAGTCCAGTTCGAACGGCGCACCGAGCCAGACTGTCACCGTCAGCATCGGCGTGGCCGAAGGGAAGGATCGGAACACCGATCCGCAGGAAGTGATCAAGGCGGCGGACGAGGCCTTGTACCGCGCCAAGAACGCCGGGCGCAATATGGTTAGCGTCTAGGCCCCGCACCCCCATGAGGAGGGACCGGCGGCGGCCTTTCACTGGTGTAGCATGCGGTGATTGGTGTATGATAGGACCTCTATCACCAATGACGGAGGTGATCTGATGGCACCCAACGTCGTCATCTACGGGAAGGATGGGTGACCGTTTACCTCGGCGGCCCGGGAGGAGTACGCCAAACGGAATGTCGCTGTTCGCTACGTCGATGTGAAGAGGGACACAAAAGCCCTCGAGGAGATGCTGAAGATCTCTGAGGGTGCGCGAGAGGTCCCGGTCATCGTCGAAGATGGCAAGGTCACCGTCGGCTTCGGTGGAACCTGAGAGGTCTGAGGCCGGGGTCCCGGCCATCGGTTCAGGCCGTCCATCCCTTGCGGGGTGCGACGGCCTTTTTCTTTCCCCGGGAGAACCCAGCCGGCCTACGTCCCCCGACGCTTGCGTAAGCTCCGCCGGGAGTGAACCTCGGCAACCTCTGCGCCCCACAACAGGATGACGGCGGTCCAATAAATCCACACAACCAGACCCACCAGCGCGCCTACCGGCCCATAGAGTCGATCGTGCGGGGCATAATGGAGGAGGTAGTAGCTGTACAGCTCCCTCGCCCCCTGCCACAGGATGGAGGCAATGAGCGCCCCCAGCACCGCGGAACGGAGGGGGACCGGCCGGGCCGGCGCCATGAGGTAAATAAGGAGAAAGACCACCAGCATGAGGACGAAGGGGAGGGGGAGCGCAACGTAGTGCCATAGCGGGGCCAGCTTGGCATTGACGGACTGGGCGTAGGGTCGTAAGACGTCGAAGTAACTCAAGAGATCGTTGGCGAGGGACCAGACGGCCACGAGGAGGGGAGAGATCAGGAACGACAGGAGCAACAGCGTCCCCGAGGTCACCATGATGATGAATCCGACCATTTTTCGATAGAAGTATCCCCGGGTCTCCTTCGCCCGCTGGATGATGTTGATGGCTCGTTCGACCGTTTCGAACGCCCCGTTGGCCACCCAGAGGAAGGAGAGGAGGGCGAGGATGCCGGCGACGGTCCTCGTAGCGATAACGGACTGGAGGAGGTTCTCGACCTGACCGACCACCGGGAGCGGAAGAAGCTCAGTGATGACTGTGACCACACGCTCTACCGCGCCCTCGGAGGACCCCATGATGTAGCCGAGGAAGGCCACCCCCAGAAAGATGAGCGGGATGATCGAGAGGAGGCCATAGAAGGAGATGGCGGCAGCCAAGAGTGTGCATTCATCGGCACGGAACCCCTCGAGGACCTCGAGAAAAAATGATGGGTGCCGTGGTTCGATGATCTTGTCGTCCTTCGCCATCCGCCCCCGCCGAACGACCCCCTAGCCCTCTTCTCCCGGCCAGCGCTGCAGCCCGTACAGACCGGTCTTGAGCACCTTCAAGGCCAGTAGCCCGCACTTCAGGCGAATCGGGCTGAGCGGCACCCCCAAGATCTCGAGCATCTCTTCCTTGCTGAAGCCCCTGACCCGCTCCAGGGATGCCCCCTTAATCTTCTCGGTCAGGAGGGAGGCCGCCGCCTGACTGATGGCGCAGCCCTGCCCTGTAAAGCGGACATCGGCCACGTGGCCCTCACGGAGCTTCAGGTCGATCCGGATCCGGTCCCCGCAGAGAGGGTTATCTTCCTCGTGGGTGACATCCGGATCCTCCAGCGTCCCGAAGTTTCGGGGTCGCTTATAGTGATCCAGGATGAATTCCCGATAGAAGTCGTCCATGCCCCCAGGCCTCGAAGCCAGTGCAGATCCCGTGCCACGAGCCTACATATACTAGAGGAGTGCCGAGGACGCAACTTCGATCATTGGAGGGGAGACAGGCTGGAGAAAGGAGGAGGTTCTCAGGGAACGAGCTGCTTTCCGCCTTCGTCAATGACGATCAAGGCGTCTACCGGACAGACGTCACACGCATCGATTAACCGTTCCCGCTCGATGCCCGGGGGATCTGCCTTGAACGCGCAGACGTTCTCGGCGTCGAATTCGAAGACCTCCGAGGCAACCTTCATGCAGTTCGAGGTACCAATGCAAAGGGCGCGATCAATGCGGACCGTCAGGCCGCTGATTTTCCGTTCGACGAAATCTCCGATGACCCTCCCTCCATACAGGCGGCGTTGATCACCAGAGCCCTAGTTCGAGTTTCGCCGCTTCGGACATCCTGGATGGATCCCAGGGAGGATCGAAGACCACCTCGACCCTGGCGTCCGTTACACCGGGAATGCCCCTCACCTTTTCCCGAACCTCTCCAGGCAGCGTCCCCGCTGCCGGACAGTTGGGGGAGGTGAGCGTCATCCGGACCTCGACAGCCCCCGACGGGTCCACCTCAACTCCGTAGATAAGCCCCAGCTCATAGACATTCACCGGGATCTCCGGATCAAAGCAGGTGCGCAGGGCCTCGATGACCTGCGCCTCGATCACCAACGCATTGGCGGACGTGAGGTCCATCGGATCTCCTCGTTATGCCCCCCGATCGCAAGGGCCTACTCCGTCGAAACGGTTTCCCCCTTCCCCTCGAGGGCAGCACGCAACGTGTGCCAGGACAGGATGGCGCACTTGACCCGGACGGGGAACTCCTTTACACCGGAGAATACCGCCAGCTTGCCGAGATCAACGGGGTCGCCTCCCTCGTCGGTCTCCCCGGTGACCAGATCGTGAAATCGCTCAAAAAGCCGCTGGGCTTCGGCCCGGGTCTTTCCCTTCACACTGTCGGTCATCATCGACGCGGAGGCCCTGGAAATCGCGCAGCCCGACCCTTGAAAACCGATGCCGCGAATCACGTCATCCTCCACCTGGAGGTAGAGCGTGATCTCGTCGCCGCACAAAGGGTTATGCCCCTCCGCCGTCCGGTTGGCGCCCTCCAGTGTGCGAAAGTTGCGTGGCTTCTTGCTGTGGTCGAGGATGAGCTGCTGGTACAGTTCGCGAAGGTCAGACATCAGACGAACATCTCGATGACCTTGTGGATTCCCCGGACGAGAGCGTCGACCTCCTCCCTGGTGTTATAGAAGGCCAGCGACGCCCGGGCGGTGGCTGGCACTCCAAAGCGCTGCATCACCGGCATGGCACAATGGTGGCCGGCGCGGATCGCGATTCCCTCGTGATCGAGGACCGTGCCGATGTCGTGGGCATGCACCCCGTCCACGACAAACGACACAACGCTCGCCTTCTCCTTGGCTGTCCCGATGATGCGGACGCCCGGGATCGCCGAGAGCGCCTCCGTCGCATGCACCAGTAACTCGTCCTCGTATGCGGTGACGCGGTCCAGCCCGACGCCATCCAGATAGTCCAGGGCTGCCCCCAGGCCGATGACCCCGCCGATGTGGGGCGTGCCGGCCTCGAACTTGAACGGGAGGTCGTTGTACACCGTCTTCGCGAAGGTGACCGATTTGATCATGTCACCTCCGCCCTGATAGGGCGGCATCGCCTCGAGCAGCCGAGCCCTGCCGTAGAGGACACCGATACCCGTCGGGCCGAAGACCTTGTGCCCCGAAAAGGCGTAGAAGTCGCAATCCAGCTCACGCACGTCCACCTTCAGATGGGGAACCGCCTGCGCCCCATCGACCAGCACCGGAACCCCCTGGCGGCGCGCGAGGCGGATGACCTCCCGCACCGGGTTGATGGTCCCCAGGGCGTTCGAGACATGGGCCACCGCGACCAGCCGTGTCCGGGGGGTCAGCAGTGTGACGTACTCGTCCAGCAGCATCTCCCCGTCATCATTGATCGGCACCACGCGCAGGACTGCACCCGTCTGCTCGCACAGGATCTGCCAGGGGACAATGTTGGAGTGGTGCTCCATCGCCGAGATGACGATCTCATCGCCCGTCCCGATGTGGGTCCGGCCGTAGCTCTGGGCCACCAGGTTGATGGCCTCTGTGGTCCCACGGACGAAGATGATCTCCCGCGACTCGGCGGCGTTGATGAAGCCTTGCACCCTTGTGCGGGCCTGCTCGTAGGCCTCGGTGGCACGCTCGCTCAGTTGGTGCACTCCACGATGGACATTCGAATTGTACGTCGAAAGAAACTGACGGATGGTGTCAATGACCACGTGCGGCTTCTGGCTGGTGGCGGCGTTGTCGAGATACACCAGCGGCTTCCCCCGAATCTTCTCTCCCAGGACCGGAAAGTCCTGCCTGATCCGTTCGACCTCGAAGGCAGGCGACCGGCCCCCACGGGACCGTGCGGTCATCGCTCCACCGGCGCGGATCATCGGCTCTCCTCCACCAGTTTCCCCTGAGGCAACCATTGTGTCACGAGCGCCTCCAGGTACTTGCGGATCGGTCCGACCTTCATGCGCTCGAGGCTCTCGTTGGCAAAGCCGAAGAGGAGCAGGGCACGCGCCGCATCCTCGGCGATGCCGCGAGACCGCAGGTAAAAGATCGCCCCCTCGTCCATCTGCCCGATGGTCGCCCCGTGGGTGCATTTCACGTCGTCGGCGTAGATCTCCAACTGTGGCTTGCTGTCGATCTGGGCCTCTTCCGACAGGAGCAGATTCTTGTTTGTCTGCTTGGCGTCGGTCTTCTGGGCATCTTTGTGGACGATGATCCGGCCGCTGAAGACGCCATGCGACCGGCCGTCGAGGATGCCATTGTAGAACTGCCTGCTGTCGCAGTGGGGGCTGGCGTGCTCGACCCTCATGAAGTTGTCCATGTGCTGGCGGCCGGTTGCCATGAAGAGTCCGTTGATCAGACATTCACTCCCTTCACCGGCCATCACGGGGTGGACATTGTTTCGCACCAGCGCCCCACCGAGCAGGACGGTGTGGGAGGCAACGCTGCTGCTCCGCCCCTGCTGGACGCGCAGCGTCGAGACGTTGAAGGCCTGCTCGCTGTCCCGCTCGATCAGGTAGTGGCTCAGCACGCTGTTCTGCCCGACCACCACCTCCGTGACGATGTTCGAGAAATAGACCTCGGCGCCCAATGCGACGTACTCCTCGACGATAACCGCCTGACTGTCTTCCTCCAGGACGATCACGTTGCGCGGATGGGTCACGATCGGGTCAGCGGTCTCAGTCGACACATAGAGGAGGCGGATGGGCGCCTCGATCGCCCTCCCCCGGGGGACGTACACGAACCCCCCGTCCTCCATAAAGGCAGTGTTCAGGGCCGTGAAGCCGTCGCGCGCATAGTCGGCGTACCGAGCCAGATGCGGCTCGAGCACCGTTCGGGAATCGGTGAAGGCCTGGGCGAGGCTACTCACCGTCGCCCCGTCGCTGAGCGAACCGGGAGACGAGAGCCAAGGTGCATACCGACCGTTCACGAAGACGAGCTGCGGGCCGACCAAGCCAGGAACGGCGAATTGGTCGATGTCCCGGGGCGACAGCTCGGTGGGACTTCCATTGGCACGCGCAAAAGAGGTCTGGGCAATCGGGGCGACGTTGGTGAACCGCCAATCCTCATCGCGGATGGTCGGGAAGCCCAACTCGGCGAAGCGGGCGATGGCCGCCTGGCGGACCGGGCGCAGCCACCCCTGCCCGCTCCCCGCGGCGACCCGCTCGAATCGGGCGAAGTTCTCGAGGTAACGATCCTGTGCTGGTGTCACGGCGACCACCGCCTTGGCTGTGACTATCGGCGTCCCGGGGCCACAGCCCCGGCCCCTCCTTCGATCAAGGCGTACCCCTTCTCCTCGAGCTCGAGGGCCAGCTCCTTGCCCCCCGACCGGACGATCCGGCCGTCCACCAGGACATGGACGTAGTCGGGGATGACGTAGTTGAGCAGCCGCTGGTAGTGGGTGACGACGATGATGGCGCGATCGGGACTGCGCAGCGCGTTGACCCCGTTGGCAACGACCTTCAGGGCGTCGATGTCCAGGCCGGAATCGGTCTCGTCCATGATGCAGAGCCTGGGCTCGAGGAGCGCCATCTGGAAGATCTCGTTACGCTTCTTCTCACCCCCGGAGAAGCCCTCGTTCACCGAGCGGTGGAGCAATTTCTCATCCACCCCCAGGACCTTGATCTTCTCCCTGACCAAGGTGAGGAACTCCATGGCGTCCAGCTCTTCGAGGCCCCGGGCCTTGCGGATGGCGTTGAGTGCCGCCTTGAGAAACTGGGCGCTCCCGACGCCGGGAATCTCCACCGGATACTGGAAGGCCATGAAGACCCCTTCACAGGCCCGCTCCTCCGGTGGCATCTCCAGGAGATTCTTTCCCTCGTAGAGGACCTCCCCCCGAGTGACCTCGTAGGTCTCGCGGCCGGCCAGCACCTGGGCCAGCGTGCTCTTGCCCGAGCCGTTGGGGCCCATGATGGAATGGACCTCGCCGGCGTTCACCTTCAGGTGAACGCCCTTGAGGATCTCCTGTTTGCCCACCTTCACGTACAGGTCCTTGATTTCCAGCATGATCCATCCTTTGCAGGGAAAGGGGGGTTCCCGTCGCTTAGCCGACGCTTCCCTCGAGGCTCACGCTCAACAGCTTCTGCGCCTCGACGGCGAACTCCATCGGCAGCTCCCGGAAGACTTCCTTGCAGAAGCCGTTGACGATGAGGTTGACCGCATCCTCCTTCGTGATCCCCCGCTGGTTGCAGTAGAAGATCTGGTCGTCGCCGATCTTCGAGGTGGACGCCTCGTGCTCCATGCGGGCGGTGGAGTTCTTCACCTCGATGTATGGGAAGGTGTGGGCACCGCACTTGTCGCCGATCAGCAGCGAGTCGCACTGGGTGTAGTTCCGCGCCCCTGTCGCATTCTTGAGGATCTTCACCCCCCCACGATAGGTGTTCTGACCGTGACCGGCCGAGATCCCCTTCGAGACGATGGTGCTTCGGGTATTCTTACCCACATGGACCATCTTGGTGCCCGTGTCGGCCTGCTGGTAGTTGTTCGTGAGGGCCACCGAGTAAAACTCCCCGACCGAGTTGTCCCCGATCAACATGCAGCTCGGGTACTTCCAGGTGATAGCCGAGCCGGTCTCGACCTGCGTCCACGAGATGTGCGAGTTGCGGCCCAGACACTTCCCGCGTTTGGTGACGAAATTGTAGATCCCGCCCTTGCCGTCCTTGTCGCCCGGATACCAGTTCTGGATGGTCGAGTACTTGATCCTGGCGTCGTCATGGGCGATGAGTTCCACCACCGCGGCGTGCAACTGGTTCTCGTCTCGCATCGGGGCCGTGCAGCCTTCCAGGTAGCTCACATAGCTCCCCGGCTCGGCGATGATGAGGGTCCGCTCGAACTGGCCGGTCGATTCGGCGTTGATCCGGAAGTAAGTCGACAGCTCCATCGGACACCGCACGCCCTTCGGGATGTAGCAGAATGACCCATCCGTGAAGACGGCAGAGTTCAGCGTTGCAAAGAAGTTGTCGGTGTAGGGGACGACCGACCCGAGATACTTCCGCACCAGCTCCGGGTGCTCCTGCGCCGCCTCGGAGAAGGAGCAAAAAATAATCCCCAACTCAGCCAGCTTCTCCTTGAACGTGGTCGCCACCGAGACGCTGTCAAAGACCGCGTCCACGGCAACACCCGTGAGCATCTTCTGCTCTTCGAGCGGGATACCCAGCTTCTCATAGGTCCTCAGCAGCTCGGGATCAACCTCATCGAGACTCTGCAGCTCCTTCTTCTTCGGCGCCGCGTAGTAGCTGATGCGCTGGTAGTCGATGGGAGGGTAGTGGACGTTGTGCCACGTCGGCTCTTTGATAGTGAGCCAGTGGCGGTATGCCTTCAGCCGCCACTCGAGCAGCCACTCGGGCTCGTTCTTCTTTGAGGAGATCAGGCGGATGGTGTCCTCATTCAGCCCGGGAGGTGCAATATCCTGCTCGATCTCCGTCACAAAGCCCCACTTGTACTCTCGATTGACAAGGGCTTCGATCGCGTTGGTCGGAGTGCTCATGGCTTCTCCTTTACGATGCTGTCTCGAACTCTGTGGCTAGCCGCCCATGCTGAACAGCCGCCCTTACATCCCGTCCGGGGGCCCCTCCGCCTGCAGACACCCCTCTGCCTCTTCACGTAAGATCTCACCACGCTATGCATCCGGGGGTCGGACCGGGAGGGGCAGTCTGAGACGTGATTTTCTTCATCCACTATACAATAGACCGCCATACGTGTCAACGGATCCTCAGCCGGAGAGGCGCGCATGTGGGGCCTGAAGAGACCCAGCCACGAAACCCTCGCGGCAGCGATAGCCTCCATGAACACACCCTCGCCCCTAGGCCTGGA
>JAHFDE010000186.1 GCA_023249165.1 Candidatus Methylomirabilota bacterium
CTCATCCTGGCACACATTCGAGGGACGCCCCGGACCATGCAGCAAGATCCGCGGTACAGCGACCTGCTGGCGGACGTTCGGGAGTATCTCAGGGAGCGGATCCTCCTGGCCGAGGCGGCCGGCGTCCATCCTGAGGCCATCGTGGTGGATCCCGGAATAGGCTTTGGGAAGAGCGTCGAGCACAACCTGCTTTTGCTGAAATGCCTGCCGGAGCTTCACAGGCTGAAAAAGCCCATCCTGGTCGGGCCGTCCCGGAAGTCCTTCATCGGGAGGGTCCTGGATCTGGCGGTCGAGGAGCGGGCGGAGGGAACGGCGGCCGCGGTCGCCGTGGCCATCTGGCAGGGTGCCCATATCGTCCGGGTCCACGATGTCCGGGCCATGGTCCGGGTCGCTCGAATGACCGAAGCCATTCGGGGGGCATTCTAGCCCTGAGCGGGTGTCGAAGGGCATGTGAGCCCTGAGGAGTAGTCGAAGGGTCTTGCCCTGAGCTTGTCGAAGGGCGCCGGAGCCCTGAGCACCTGTCGAGGAGCATCGGAGCGCGATTCGATCGACATCGCAGAGCGGTAGGAGCGGAGGAGCGCGGTTCGTGGGGAAGCTCTTTGGGACCGACGGGGTGCGCGGCGTCGCCAACGAAGAGCCGATGACGCCGGAGACAGTGGTGAAGCTCGGCCGGGCGGCCGCCTATCTGTTCAAGACGCGGGCGGGCAGGCACAAGATCGTCATCGGGAAGGATACGAGGCTCCACGGCTATATGCTGGAGTGCGCCCTGACATCCGGGATCTGCTCGATGGGGGTGGATGTCCTGCTGGTCGGTCCCCTTCCGACTCCAGGGATCGCTTTTCTCACGCGGACGCTGCGGGCAGATGCAGGCATTGTCATCTCCGCATCCCACAATCCCTTTGAGGACAACGGGATCAAGTTCTTCTCCGGGGAAGGGCTCAAGCTGCCGGATGAGATGGAGGAGCGCATCGAGGAACTCATTCAGAGCCGGGAGATTGAGCGACTTCGCCCGCTCGCCGCTGAGATCGGCAAGGCCTATCGAGTCAATGATGCGGCCGGCCGATACGTCGAGTTTGCCAAGGGGACCGTCCCCACGGGGCTTTCCTTTCACGGGCTCAAGGTCGTGGTGGATTGCGCCCACGGGGCCACGTACAAGGTGGCCCCCACGATTCTCAGGGAGCTCGGGGCCATGGTCATCCCTTTGAACGTCCAGCCGAACGGGGTCAATATTAACGATGGCTGCGGCTCCCTCTATCCAGAGGCGGTGAGAGAGGCGGTCCTGAAACACAAGGCCGACGTGGGCATCTCCCACGACGGGGACGGGGATCGGGTGATCCTGGTGGACGAGACCGGGTCGGTGCTTGACGGGGATCACATCCTGGCCATCTGCGCCCTTGATCTGAAGGGGCGGGGCCTCCTCCGATCGGATACCGTGGTGGCGACGGTGATGAGCAATGTGGGGCTCGACGTCTGTTTGAAGGAGGCGGGCATCGCCGTCGTGCGGGCCCCGGTGGGAGATCGCTACGTGCTGGAAGAGATGCTCCGGCACGGGTACAATTTAGGCGGAGAGCAGTCCGGACATATCGTCTTCCTCGATCACAATACGACCGGAGACGGAGTGGTGACGGCGCTGCAGGTCCTCTCTCTGATGGTGACGGCGCAGGAGCCCCTCTCGAAGCTTCGGCGGCGTATGACCGTGTATCCCCAGGTCTTGATCAACGTTCGGGTGACCGAGAGGCAGGACCTGGGATCGGTCCCTGCCGTGCGCGGGGCGATCGCGAGGGCTGAGGCGCAGCTTGACGGGAGCGGGCGGGTCCTGGTGCGCTATTCGGGGACCGAGCCAGTCGTCAGGGTGATGGTGGAGGGACGGGACGCCGAGCAGGTGGGACTCCTGGCAAGATCGATTGCGCAGGTCATCGAGAAAGAATTGGGATGAGACTCGGGAAAGCCCTTCGCGTCACCGGCGGCATATTGCACGAGTACGGGGCTCGGCAATTTTCTGTTACGCTTGCACGGGCCGCTGGCATGCATCAGGGGACGCCACCCCCACCTGCGCTCCGCTCCGGCGGCGGGACCCCGGCTTGACGCAAACCAGATGCCGTCGGCTTCCGGGAAGGGGCTTCCCCTCGCCTCGCGATGTGGCACAGGTGGCTTGTAACGTCATCGGACTTCGGCGAGCGGTTCGGCCGAGCTCACCGTCGAGGCCTCAGTCGAGCCGTCGTCGGTCATCGGTTGACGGACATGATGCACCTTCGGTTAGCGGTCAATGTGGATCACATCGCGACGCTCCGGCAGGCGCGGAGAGGGTCAGAGCCTGATCCGGTGGCCGCGGCCATCCTCGCCGAAGTGGCGGGGGCTTCGGGTATCATCGTCCACCTTCGGGAGGACCGGCGCCACATCCAGGATCGGGACCTGCGGCTGCTCAGGGAGGTGGTGAAGACCCAGTTGAACCTGGAAATGGCCGCGACGGACGAGATGGTCAAGATCGCCCTCGAGGTTCTCCCTGATGTGGCTACCCTTGTGCCCGAGCGACGGCAGGAGGTGACGACCGAGGGGGGCCTGGATGTCGCCGGGCAGGAAGAGCGGGTGGCTCGGGTGGTCCGCGTGCTGACCGAAGGGGGGATCAGGGTCAGCCTTTTCATCGATCCTTCGCCCGAGCAGGTGAAGGCCTCGAAGCGTACTAGGGCCCCGTTCGTGGAGATTCACACGGGGCGGTATGCGGAGGCGCAGAGTGAGGCTGAGCGACAGCAGGCGCTCCTCAAGATCATGGAAGCTGCCCGGCTTGCGCGAGACCTGGGCCTGCGGGTGGGTGCCGGACACGGCCTGACCTATCAGAATGTGACACCCGTGGCGGCGATTCCGGAAGTGGAAGAGCTGAACATCGGACACAGCATCGTCGGGCGGGCATCCCTAGTGGGGATGGATCGAGCCGTCCGTGAGATGCTGGATCTCATTCGGGGGGCGCGGTAGACTCAGTCCTCAGTCCTGAGTGCTGAGGACCCTTCGGCGGTGAGCCGTTCGACGGTGAGCTCACGGTCGAACCGCTCAGGGCGGTCGAACCGCTGAGTGACGAGGACTGAGCCAAGTTCGATAGGGGAGGGTGTTCGCCAGACGATGATTGTGGCAGTGGGCACAGACCTGGTCTCCATACCGCGGATGCGGGCGGTGCTGGCACGGTACCGGGATCGGCTCAGTCGGCGCCTCTACACGGCTGAGGAGAGGGCTGAGGGCGATGAGCGTCCTCTCCCGGAGCTCCACTTTGCCTCCCGGTTCGCCGCCAAGGAGGCGGTCCTGAAGGTGCTGGGGACCGGGTGGGGGGCGGGCGTCGCCTGGCGAGAGGTTGAGATTGTTGGACCCCGAGGGAGGCCGCCGGAGGTGAGATTGTCCGGCCGGGCGCGTCTCGTGGCGGAAGAGAAGGGGATCCGTCACCTGCACCTCAGCCTGAGCCACG
>JAHFDE010000187.1 GCA_023249165.1 Candidatus Methylomirabilota bacterium
GCGTGATCATCCGCTCGGCGATCTTCCGCAGCTCCTTGGCCTTGGCCACGGTCGTGATGATCTTCTCGTAGAGCAGCAGCGACGCGGTCAGGCTGCGCAGGAGGGTCTCCCGGTGCGCTGAGGTGCGTCCGAGCTTCCGTTTCAGCTTTCGGTGCCGCATCTGATCTCCCCGTTACCTGTCGTTGGCCTTCTTCTTGGCCAACCAGGGACCGCCAGGAATGTCGTCCAGCCTCATTCCGAAACGGAGGTTCATTCCGGACAGGATCTCTTTGATCTCGTTCAAGGACTTACGGCCGAAGTTTTTGGTCTTGAGCATCTCGGCCTCACTCTTCTGCACGAGCTGCCAGATGAATTGAATATTGGAGTTCTTGAGACAGTTGGCCGAACGGACAGACAGCTCGAGCTCTTCCACGGGCCGGGTGAGGGCCTCGACCACCCGGTCCTTCTCCGCATCCACCACTCGCTCCTGCTCTTCCGGCTCGTCGTCGAACGTGCTGAAGATGCTGAGGTGGTCTTTGAGAATCCGGGCCGCCTGAACCACCGCTTCCTGCGGGAGGATACTTCCGTCCGTCCAGACCTCGAGGATCAGCTTGTTGTAATCCGTGGCGTGACCCACCCGCGTATCCTCCACCTCGTAGTTGACCCGGACGATGGGGGAGAAGACCGAATCCACGGCGATCACGTCCACCGGCTGATTCTCTCGCTTGTTCCGCTCCGCAGGGACGTAGCCCCGCCCTTTCCCCACCTCGATTTCCATCTCCATCTTGCCATCCTTGTCGAGCGTGGTGATATAGAGGTCGGGGTTCAGGACCTCGACATCGGCATCGGTCACAATCTGGGAGGCCCGGATCTCGCCCGGGCCGCTCGCCTTGAGCTGCAGGGTCTTGGGGCCCTCCCCCGTCATCCTCACCCGCAGGGCCTTCACATTCAGGATGAGATCGGTCACGTCCTCCTTGACGCCGGGGATGGTGGAGAACTCATGATAGACGCCGGCGATCCGGACCGAGGTCACCGCGGCACCCTCGATCGAGGAGAGGAGGACCCGACGGAGGGAATTACCCAGGGTCTGGCCGTATCCCCGCTCTAACGGCTCGGCGACGAACTTACCATACGTGCTGGTCAAGGTTTCGAGCTCACACTCCAGGTGCTTCGGCTTGTGGAAGCCTTTCACTCTCTGCAACATCAACGCCAACCTCCGTGTCCCCGTCCCCCGGGGGACTTCGGGCCGCTATTTGGAATACAGGGCCACCACTAACTGCTCTTGGACCGGAATGACCATATCCTCCCGAGCAGGCAGGGCCCGCACGACAGCCCGCATGGCCTGGGCATCCAGCTCGAGCCAGGAAGGAAACCCCCGCTTCTTCACACCCTCCAGGGCCCCCTTGATCGCGAGGAGCTCCCGACTCCTTTCCGCAACCTGGATGTGATCCCCGGAGTCGACGAGGTAGGACGGGATGTCCACCCTGCGGCCATTCACGAGGAAGTGCCCGTGCGTCACCATCTGTCTGGCCTCAGCCCGAGACGAGGCAAAGCCGAGACGGTAAACCACATTCTCCAGCCGCCGCTCCAAGAACCGAAGGAGGTTCTCGCCGGTGATGCCCTTCTGTTGCTCGGCCATACGGAAGTAGTTCCGGAACTGCCGCTCTACGATGCCGTAGATCCGCTTCATCTTCTGCTTTTCGCGGAGCTGAAGCCCGTAGTTGGTCAGCTTCACGCGACGGCGCTGTCCGTGCTCTCCGGGGGGGTAGTTCCGCTTCTCAATGGCACACTTGGGGCTGAAGCAACGGTCCCCTTTCAGGAAGAGCTTCAACCCTTCACGCCGGCACAGCTTACAGACGGAACCGGTATATCTCGCCACGATCGCGACTCCTCCCCCTTAGACCCGGCGACGCTTCGGCGGACGACAGCCATTGTGCGGGATGGGGGTCACATCTTTGATGGCCGTGACCTCGAGTCCCGCCGCCTGCAGCGCCCGGATGGCCGCCTCACGACCAGCCCCGGGGCCCTTCACATAGACCTTGACCTCTCTCATCCCGTGGGCCATGGCCTTCTGGGCCGCGTTTCCCGCGGCAGTCTGCGCAGCAAAGGGAGTGCTCTTGCGTGACCCCTTGAAGCCCACACTGCCGGCACTCGACCAGCTCACCACGTTCCCCCGGGTATCGGTAATGCTGATGATGGTGTTATTGAAAGTCGCCTGGACATGGGCGATCCCCTGGACGATATTCTTGGCCTCCTTCTTGGGCCCCGGCCGCGGTCCCCCGCGGCGTCGCTCAGTCGTCATGATTCTCCCCCTTACGTCTTCCGCCGGGCCCCCACCGTCCTCCGGCGCGGCCCCTTGCGGGTCCTGGCATTGGTGTGGGTGCGCTGGCCTCGCACCGGGAGCCCGCGCCGATGCCTCATGCCCCGGTAGCAGCCGATGTCGATCAGGCGCTTGATGTTGATACTCCCATCCCGGCGTAGGTCCCCTTCGACCCGGAACTGCCCCTCGATCACCCGGCGGAGTCGGTTGACCTCGTCTTCGGTCAGGTTCTTTACCCGGATATCCGGGCTGATGTTGGCCTCACTGAGGATCCTCCGCGAGGCCGAACGCCCGATCCCATAGATATACGTGAGGGCCACCTCCAGCCGTTTCTCGCGGGGAAGATCCACACCCGTAATGCGCGCCATGCTCCCTCCTCGCTATCAGCTATCAGCTGTCAGCTATCAGCAGTCAGCAAGACTCCAAAGGAAAGGCTGACAGCCGACCGCCGACGGCTGACCGCTGTCACTAGCCTTGCCGCTGCTTGTGCCGCGGGTTCTCGCAGACGATCCGCACAACCCCCTTGCGTTTGATCACCTTGCACTTCTCGCAGATCGGTTTCACCGACGCCCGCACCTTCAAGACAGCCTCCAGCAGTCAGCTATCAGCTGTCAGCTATCAGCCGAGGCCCCTCAAAGCTGACCGCTGACTGCGGACTGCTGACAGCTACTTGTAGCGATAGATGATGCGACCCCGGTTCAGGTCGTAGGGACTCAGCTCCACAATCACTCTATCCCCCGGAAGAATGCGGATGAAATGCATCCGCATCTTCCCCGAGATGTGGGCCAGCACCTTGTGGCCCGTCTCGAGCTCCACCCGAAACATGGCGTTCGGGAGGGGCTCCACGACGGTCCCCTCGACCTCGATCGCCTCTTCCTTCTTGGTCTGTCCCGTGTCCTTCTTCGCCATTGGTCTGCTACCAGCCTTCCCCCGAATCGGCACGCGTGAGGACCTCGGGACCCTCGTCGGTGATGGCGACCGTGTGCTCAAAGTGGGCGGACAGGGAGCGATCCTGACTCACGGCCGTCCACTGATCCTCGAGGATGGCCACCTCAGGGGTCCCGGCGTTGACCATCGGTTCAATGGCCAGCACCATCCCGGGCCTGAGCACGGGCCCCCGATCCGGGGGGCCAAAGTTCGGGATCTG
>JAHFDE010000188.1 GCA_023249165.1 Candidatus Methylomirabilota bacterium
GTGGGGAACGCGATGAAGGGCGCCTCGTAGGGCACGGTCTGCCCTTGATAGCCTTTCGTCGTAAGCTGGAGGCAACCTTTCTCCATCACCACTCCACCCGCGTCAGTGTGACAAAGCGATTCAGTTCCAGCGGGCGCGCGCCCGAAGGCTGCCCTGTTTGATCCGCCCAACGAGCGTCTCAAGGACCGCGATCACTTCCGCAATCCGCTGCTGAACATCGCCGAGCTCGAGCAGACGCTGCCGTTCTTCCGGCTCTGGCACCACCAGGCTGCTCACCCGATCCACAAACACGCTAGGCGAATCCCGCTGGGTCAAGATCTCGAGGAACGCGGGAACCGGTTCGGGCAATGCACCCAACAGGTCGCCGCAGAGACGGCGCAGATGATCCACCTGGGTCGCGAGTTCACCCTCGCCTCCGGACGGATAGACCTCGTCAAGCCACGAGGCCCGAGCAATCCGGTACGGTGTGGGTGAAGACACCTCTCCTTCGATCACAATCCGTCCGAGTCCCTTGAGCAGGATATTGGAGCGTCCATCAGGCAGCCCCTCCGACGCCACGATCTCTCCGGCGCCCGCGACAGTATACACTGCCGGGCGGCCGTAGTACTCCGCCTCCCACCCCGGCTTGAGAAGCACCACCGCCAACCGCCGCTCGCCGGCGAGACAGTCGGCGAGCATCTGTCGGTACCGCGGCTCAAAGATGTGCAGCGGCAAGAGGGTGTGGGGAAAGAAGACAACGTTGGGCAATGGGAAGATCGGAATCTCCATCAGACAGTTCACGGTTCAGGGTTCATGGTTCATGGACCCGAAGACCAGAGACTGGAGTCTTGAGACCAGAGTCTCCGGTCTCCGGTCTCCGGTCTCCGGTCCCTGGTCTCCAGGCGGTGGTCGGACATCGGTCATCGGCCATCGGCACTAGCGGAGCTTGAGGCTGACCGCGAGACCATCCCGCAGAGGCAGGATCGTCGTGTAGAGGTCGGGGTTCTCGTAGATCAGTCGTGTGTACTCCTGAATGCCACGGGTGCTCGCCTCGGCAGGATCGGGGGCCAGAACCCGTCCGCTCCAGAGGATATTGTCGGTGATGAGGAGCCCTCCCGGCCTGAGGCGCGGAACGGTGAGGGAGAGGGACGCTGGGTACTGTTCCTTGTCCACATCGACAAAGATCAGGTCGAAGGGACCGGGCAGGCCCGCGACCACCTCTAACGCGTCGCCCACGATAAACTCCACCTTGTGGTCGAGGCGCGCCTGTCCGAGCCACTCCCTCGCCAATCGGGCATTCTCAGCAGAGCGCTCAATGGCGAGGAGGCGGCCGTCGGGCGGAAGCACCCGCGCAATCCAGTAGGCCGAGTAGCCAAAGCCCGCCCCCATCTCCAGGACGCGCTCTGCCCCGACGAGCTGGGCGAGCTGCGCCAGGAGGCGTCCCACAACAGGGCCGACGATGGGGAAGTGACGCGCCTCGGCGAGCTGCTCCATCTCCGCGAGGATGGTATCCCGGTCCGGAATGAAGCGGTGAAGGTAGGCCTCGATGCCCGGTCGGAGCATGCCCAGGGCCACCATTCGAAGGGCTTCTTTCATCCAAGCGCTGGAAAGCAAACGATGGTGAAGAAGCCTCGCCCGACGCTTCGGTGGGCGCTGTGCCCCCCCGTGGTTATGGCGCGGCCAGCGGTGGGTCGATGGCCTCCATCGTTGACAGAAGGTAGTCACTGATCATCTGCATTGTTGCGTCCGAGCGGTCCACAAACTGCAGTCCGGTCTGGTAGACCAACGCGCGCTCCCCATCGGACTCTACCTGAACCCGGTGGACACTCGACCGGATTATTCGGCACCGCAGGTTGACGTCGCGCCCCTTCATCCTGAGTATGAGATACGAAGTGGTGCCGGGGCGGACGATATGGGCATGCTCAATGAGCGCCCCCCCGAGGCTGAGGTCCAACAGTGACGCCTCATAGACGGCGGTCACTCGGCCCTTGGCTCTGCCCCCGACCAAGAACCGGGAATACTGTCGCCTCTCGGGCCGTCCTTTCTCCACAGCCAATCTGAGCGATCCTCCCGACTCCTGGCCGCTCCTGCTTCGCCCTTCGCCGACGTGGTGAGGGTGGCCCGAGGCTATCCAAAGAAAAAATCGATGTCAACGACAAACCCCGGGGTGCTATAATCTCCTGAGACCAAGAACGCGTTCCGTCGTCGTCGCCTCGGATGAGTCTCTCGATGTGACCCTTGACACGAACACGGTCCTCTTTGGTCACGACCCTACCCCCTGCCTCATCGCCTTTGAGATAGCGGGTCAGGATCAGGTCCGGGTTTTTGCCAAGAAAAACGGGGAGGTCACGTCAACCTTCTCCTCCTTCACCCCCTTCCTCCTCCTCGCCGATACCCGACTCCTGACCAACTTCCGGGGGGACGCCGAGATCGAGGCCCTCCAGGGCGAAGCCTTCTTTCGATACCTCGCCCGCTTCCCATCTCTGGCGGAACTCTCCAAGGCCAGGGAGCACCTCCAGCGGGTCTCGGGGAAGACTGCCACCGCCCCCGATGCTCCCTACTTCTATGTGAGCGATCCGATCCAACAGTACCTCCTCCTGTCGGGACAGACCCACTTCCTCGGGATGCACTTTCATGACCTGGCGCGTCTGCAGATGGACATCGAGGTCTACTGCCGGGCAGGGTTCGAATTTCCCAATCCGTCCCGGGAGGAGGACCGGATCATCGCGATTGCCCTAAGCGACTCGACCGGCTGGGAGATGGTCCTGTCCGGCAGAGAAATGACCGAGCCGGAGATGCTCCGCGAGATGGTCCGTCTGATTCGCGAGCGGGACCCGGACGTCATCGAAGGGCACAATTTCTTTCGCTTCGACTTGGAGTACATCGAGGCGCGGGCCAAACGGTACGGAGTCCAGCTCCCCTTGGGGCGGGAGGGCAGCCCGCTGAAGGGCCACGCCTCTCGGATGCAGATCGCCGAGCGGGCCATCACCTATCGGAAGTACGAGATCTTCGGCCGGCACATCGTGGACACGTGGATCTTAGCCCAACACTACGACGTCGGGGCGCGTGATCTCGAAAGCTACGGCCTCAAGGATGTCGCCCGGCACTTTGACCTGGCTGCACCCGAGCGCACCACCATCCCCGCGGAGAAGATCAGCTGGACCTTCGACCACGACCCGGCGACCCTCATGGAATACGCCCGAGACGATGTCCGGGAAACCCGGGCCATTGCCGCCCTCCTCTCCCCGAGCTACTTTGTTCAGGCGCAGATCTTTCCGTTGAGCTATCAGAACGTCATCCTGCGGGGCAACGCGACCAAGATCGACGCCCTGCTCACCCGGGAATACCTCCGCCAGCGGCATGCGATTCCGGCCCCCTCTGCCGGGACCGAGGTCGTTGGGGGGTACACCGATATCCGGTACCAGGGGGTGGCCCGGCACATCCTCCACTGCGACGTC
>JAHFDE010000189.1 GCA_023249165.1 Candidatus Methylomirabilota bacterium
GAGGGGGCGGTCCCTCACGGGATCCCGCCCCCTCTTCCTGCCTCCACCACTCCCCCGGCAAGCCATGCCAGGAAAGACCTGGATCACTGGGCCGCGGCCGGCTGCCCCGTCAGGGTGACGGCCGGCTTGCGTGCCCGGGACCTCCGGGCACCCCTGCCCTCGGCGCCGTTCTTCACCATCCGGAGCGCCGCCTTGAAGGCGCCAACCACGGTCTTCTCGTCCCTGGTGAAGTCGACCTGCCCACGCACCCGGCCGAGCTTCAGCTCCTTCGCCTCGGTCGAGGAGATCTGCTTGATGCCGGGGTGCTTGATCTCGAAACCGCTCAGGTCGACACGCGTCACCTTCTGGGTCTTGGCAATGTAGATCACCCGACCCGAGTCGCCGCCGGCGATCTTGTGGAACGCCGCCTGCTCCTCCACCTTCAGGCCCTCCTCACCCACCAGGCCCAGCAGCTTCGCGATGTCGATCGTGTTCACGATGGTCGTCATGTCCGCTCTCCTCCGGGCGTCTCCGCCCTTCATCGGGTTCAACCGTGAGGGTCCCGGGGGCCAATCCCCCGTTCCACCATCCTCGGCCATGGTTCAAATATAACCCATGGTCACCCGTATGTAAAGGAGGAAAGGGACGAGATCGGACGGCTCAGCTGCTCGGTCTTTCTGATTCCTGACGGGAGGCACGCAGGCTGAGGTAGACCCGGTTCCACGCATCCACAGCATCGGACTCCGTGATGGCCGACTCGTACTCGCGTCCCTCGGCCGTGAGCTCCCGGACATTCTGCTCCAGCTCGAGCACCTCCGTGATCCCGAACAGGATGGCGGGGGTGAGGTCGCCGAACTGGTCAACCTCCGCCGGGACGACCCGACCGATCAAACGCCCACCTCCTGCCTGAGATCCGACTCCATTTCCCTGACGACCATGTCGTCCCCGGTGCTGACGGCCATCACATGGCTCTCGAAGAAATCCCGGGGGGAGCTGCCGTTGCGGTGGAATGAGCGCGCGACGAGCATCCCGTCTATGCCGACGGCCTCATCCAGCGCGGTGCCCAGCTCACGGTTACAGATAGACTCAAGCTTCCGCTTCCACTGCTCAAATGTCATGCTCGGCACCTTCCTCTTCTTTTTAGGTAGCTGATCGTCCTCCCACCCCCACCGTGGCCCATCCATGTAACAGCATGGTACCATGGCCGGTGACCGAATGGAAACAAAAGAGGTCATCGAAAGAACCCGGATCGCATGCTTTCCAGGTCAACCATGGGTGACCACGATTGCGGCGAACACACCGCCACCTGGTTCCATGGCGGACGCCGGAGAATTCACTCGACGTATGTCGAGGAAGCCCCGACAGTGGTCGGTGGCTCAACCGCCATCACAGGTACGGGATGCCAGCCTCGTCGAACCCCCGGGCATTGAGGAGCTTGAACCCGTGCACGTTGTTATCGGCCGGATGCGCCGCCGCCCGGCGCAGGCGGCGCCTTCGATCCCGGAGCAGCTGGTACGGCAGCAGCACGATGACCAAGGCCACCACCAGGAAGCTGCCAACCGCCCCCGCCAGCCAGTAAAGCCCAACCAGGATGAGGGCCGCCGTGACGAGCCGGCTCATGTCAGCACCGACTCGTAGGTGACCAGGGCGGTCACGCAGTGCGTGCCGTCAATAAGGTACGGTGCCACGGACGTGCTCAGGACCAGAGTGTGGGGAAAGTCATCGAGCCAAGAGTCAATCGCCTTCTGTAGACCTTCGAATGATTCGTTGAAAACCTTGATCCCACGTGGGTTCAATGACGCGGGCACCGGGGGCGCCGTGGTCTTGGCCTTCATGTAAAGCTTCACGGCGCTGCCTCCACGTAGTCGTGCGTCCGGCCCGACCCGCCCGGTCCGGTGCGAGAGACCGACATCGTGTAGCCCTCGTCCTTGAGCTCCCCCACCGCCTTGGCGAGCATGCCGCGCCAGAAGCCACCCGAGCACTCGACCTTGAAGCGCTCGAAGCAGTACCCGGAGATGCGCTCTCCGGCCTTCAGCCTATCGAGGATGAGCCCCTTGATCTCCTCACGCCGCCCGCTCCGGCGGCTGGGCGTCGAGGACCCATCGGCACCGACTGTGCCAGGATCCTGCTCGAGGACCCGGAAGTCCAGCCCGTTGGCCGAGAGCACGAACTCGTACGGGATCATGGCGGGACCGAAGCGGTTCTTGTCCAGCATAAAGACCCGGTTCCCGGTCTCCTTGTTCAGGGAGAGGTGGGCGTGGGCGTCCAGGTCATGCTTCAGCTCCATGGGACCGGCGAACCCGCCGCCCTTGGTGATGTGCCCGATCAGGACGACCGCCACGTCACGGGCATGGGCCCAGGCCTGGGACTTCTTGCCGATGCTGCGGAGCAGGGCTGAGCGCTCGAGCTCCCCGTCACGGAGCGACTGGAGGGAGTCGATGAAAAGCAGCTCGACCCCATCATCCTCGGCCCGCTGCAGGAGCTCATCGATCTCCGTGATGTGACCGACGTTAAACTGCTGCTTCAGCCTCAGCCGGTCCGCCCGCAGCTTCACCATCACCCGGCTCTCCTCGCCCACGTTGTAGAACACCCCCACCCCGTTCAGGTCCAGCATGTCCGCCAGCTGCAGGCACATGGTGCTCTTCCCAGCGCCCGGGCTGCCGGTGAAGAGGACGGTGGACCCGGGCAGTATGCCGGGCATCTCGGCACCACCGAAGACCTCATCGAGGATCGGCATGCCGAACTTGATGCGGTTGTAGAACTTTTTCGGGACGACGACGTCCCTGAGGACAACGACCTCCCCCTCGCTCGACACGAGCGGGATGTGGCTCACAGAGGCAACGCTCATCTTGATCTCCTCGGCTGGTTTGTTTGGTGTCTCCAACACTCCATGGATCACCATAACACCACTCTCACCTGAAGAGAAGGAGAATTTCACCGACGGCACAGCTTCAATACTGTGCCGTCGGCAACCTACCTCACCTATCGACCCGGGTGATCGGGCCCAGGACAGAGCGATCGCGACGGATGAGCCTCGTCACCCGGCAGAACGAGGCATACTTCATGCGGACGACCACGTCCTGCGGCGGGATGTACTCCACCTCGTCCGGGCCGACAGGTACGGTGCGGACCGGGAACGGCTCCGATTCCTGGAGGAGTCCCCTGAGATCCGTGAGGCACCCGCAATCCTCAGATCCGTCGGATCCCTCATCCCCGCCGCAGCGGACCTCGGCTCCCCCGACCTTCCACACGTGTGCCAGGATGTCGTGCCCACACGCATGCCGCCACTCCTGACGCTGATAGAGCAGCGTCAGGAGATTGTTGGTCTCAGGATCGATCCGGATGTTAGGCACGCGCCGCGGCGCCCTCGGTGTATGGGGTCCCGATCGCCGGGTAGTAGACCACCCTCGTGCCCCGGGGCAGCTTGCGGTTGATCGACGTGGACTGGATGA
>JAHFDE010000190.1 GCA_023249165.1 Candidatus Methylomirabilota bacterium
GGGCCACGAGAAACGAGCAGCCGGCGGCCGGGACCGCCACCCAGTGGGCCCGGTCCCGGAGGTGGCTCCGGCCGAACAGGCCGTTGAGCACGACCCCCACCAGGGGGAAGGCTGGTACCAACCAGATCAGCTCCGCCATGAGAAAACCCCGTTCATGGTTCAGGGTTCAGCGTTCAGGGATGGGAAGCAAGACGTCTGAAGGGCCCTTACCCTGAACTATGAACCATGAACTCTGAACTATCGTCAGCCTTTGAGCAGATGTACTTCATCGACATTGACCGTCTCGGCGTTGCGAAAGATGGCGATGATGATCGCGAGTCCCACCGCCACCTCCGCCGCTGCCACCGTCATCACGAAAAAAACGAAGACCTGCCCGTCGAGGGAATGGAGAAAGCGGGCGAAGGCGACGAAACTGAGATTGACTGCGTTGAGCATCAGTTCGATGGACATGAAAATGACGAGAGCATTCCGCCGCGTCGCGACGCCGACGACCCCGACAGCGAAGAGGAAGGCGCTCAGGAAGAGATATGCCCATAGCGGGACCATGGATCTCTCACTCCAGCTTTCGTTTGGCGAGGACCATCGCCCCGACCATGGCCGCGAGCAGGATCACCGATGTCAGCTCGAAGGGGATCAGGTATTCGCGAAAGAGGATGCGGCCCACCGCCTGGGTATTCCCCACAGCCCTGACGGTCTCGAAATCGTAGACGCCCCGCGGTCCCAGCGCAATGTGGGGACCGACGCCGAGGGCCAGCTCGGCCAGCAGGAGACCGGCCAGGATGAGCCCGACGCTGACCCCGACGGGGTTCGTGCGGACCGGAGAGCGGTCCTCCGGCCTCAGATCGAGCAGCATGATGACGAACAGGAAGAGGACCATGATGGCTCCGGCGTAGACGAAGATGTGGACGGCCGCGATGAGCTCGGCATGGAGGAGGATATAGAGCCCGCCCTGGGCAAAGAGGGCGAGGATCAAGCAGAGGGCACTGTAGATCGGACTGCGCTGCAACACCATCCCCACGGCTGCCGCAGCGGCCACAAGGCCAAAGATGAGAAAGAGGACCCACTCCATCCGTCACCTCAGGCAAAGATGAGGAGCACCGCCGCCGTGAGCATCACGTTGACCAGGGCTGCCGGGAGCAGGACCTTCCACCCGAAACCCATGAGCTGGTCGTAGCGGAACCGGGGTAGGGTGGCGCGCAGCCACATGAAGAGGAAGAGGAAGCAGAAGACCTTGAGGAGAAACCAGATCACGGGAGGCAGCAGCGGCCCCTGCCACCCGCCGAGAAACAGGGTGGTCGCCATGGCGGAGGCGGCGATCATGTTGGCGTACTCTGCCATGAAGAACATGGCGAACTTCATCGAGCTATACTCCGTGTGGAAGCCCGCCACGAGCTCTGTCTCGGCTTCGGGCAGGTCAAAGGGGGCCCGGTTCAGCTCCGCATTGCTGCTCAGCAGGAAGATGACGAACCCGAGAAACTGAGGAATGACATTCCACCGGGGAAGGATCCCGTACCAGCTCCCCTTCTGGGCCTCCACGATATCGACGAGACTGAGCGACCCGGCCATCATGACGACCCCGATGACCGAAAGCCCCAGGCTGAGTTCGTAGCTCACCATCTGGGCCGAAGAGCGTAAACCCCCCAGGAGGGCGTACTTGCTGTTCGACCCCCACCCGGCGAGGACGATGCCGTACACGCCAAGCGAGGTGACGGCAAAGACGTAGAGGAGGCCGACGTTCACATCGGTGATCACGAAGGATGGCCCGAAGGGGATCACGGCGAAGACGATTAGGGCAGGGATGATGCTGATGGCCGGGGCCAGGAGAAAGATCAGCCGGTCCGCGTTGGCGGGGACGATATCCTCCTTGAACATGAGCTTGATGCCATCAGCGATCGGCTGCAGGAGCCCGAAGCGACCGACCCTGGAGGGACCATAGCGGACCTGGATATCGCCGATCACCTTCCGCTCGAGCCAGGTGAGATACGCCACGGCGAGGAGGACCAGGCCCATCACCAGGGCGATCTTCAGTATCGTCGCGAACAGGAAATCCATCACGCTCCTTGGATGACCAATCCTCAAAACGCTGCCGGCAGCCGGCTGTCAGCTATCGGCTCACTTCTCCTCCATGCTGACTGCTGGCCGCTGACTGCTGACTGCTCTGTGCGTCATCGGTCAACGAAACGCCGAGCGGCCCGATGGTCTCATAGTCGATGCCGCGAAAGGCGGGATACTCGCCCGCAAGGCGACGCCAGATCTCCTCCGGGGTCCAGGGCACCCCGCGTCGGCCGAGGCCTATGCCTAGGCACCTCAAGACCTCCCCCAAGGGCAAGACCTTTCCCCCGGGATCGACACCCTTGCGCAGGCGTTGGACACGACCGGCAAAGTTCACGATCGTCCCCTCTTTTTCGGCGTAGCCCAGCGCGGGCAGGACGAGATCGGCCCGGGTGGCTGCAGCGGACTCCCGAACCGCCCAGACCACCAGCAGCTCGAGATCCACGGACCTCTCCAGCTCCGCCCGGAGGGACGGCTCCTCCCAGGGATCCAGCTCGAAAAGGAGGAGCGCCTTGAGAGTACCCGTGGTCGCAGCCTTGAGCATCTCGCTTGTGTCCCATCCTCCCGGTCCAGGGCCAATACCGAGCAGCCTGGCACCGTGTGTGTTCGGGCTCTTGTCGGTCCGCCTGAGCAGATGATCCTCGGCTTCGTCCCCTTCCTGCGTATGCACCGGAGTGACGCGGTAGTCCAGGTGGGGTGTCCCCACCTCATGCCGAAGGAAGGTCGCGGCCGCGTACAATTCCTCGATCGTCAGCCACGTAGAGAGAAGCCCGCCGATGGCCTCGGGCCCGTGCTGATCGAGAATCCCCCGAAGTCGCTCAACGAGGGCGGCCACGGCCTCTTCCCACGTCACAGGCACATATCCATCCCCCCGCCGCATGAGGGGGGCCTCGAAGGCGCACCGCCCCCGCCGCGGATAGGCCTCGAACCGTCCCTCGTCACACATCCAATAGCCGTTCACCTCCGGGTTGTACCTGGGGCGAATCCGCAACACCTCCTCACCCCCCGTGCGGAGATGGCGAACGTCCAGCACGATGCTACATCCCCGGCTACAGGCGGGGCAGGTGCTCTCCACCTGCTTCACCAGGTCCCAGGGGCGGGACTTGAACCGATACTCCTTGCTGGTCAGGGCTCCCACCGGACAGAGGTCGATGACATTGCCGGAATACGCGTTCTCCAGTTCCCTCCCCGGGAAGAGGACGATCTCCGCCTTGTCCCCCCGGTACCCCACGCCCAACTCTCCCGTCCCGACGATATCCCGGCAGAACCGCACACACCGCGTGCAGAGGATGCACCGCTCGGCATCGAAAATGATGTGAGGGCCGAGGGGGCGGTGCTTGTCCCGATGGACTTTCTCCTCGA
>JAHFDE010000191.1 GCA_023249165.1 Candidatus Methylomirabilota bacterium
CTGCAGGCCAGCCAGGCAGGCGGAGAAGAAGTAGCTCACGTAGTTCGCCACTCGGCCGGTCAGCGTCCGCTTCGACCATCGCGTGCCCCGAGCCCTCAGGATCTCGACACCGTCGTAGGAATCCCTCGCGACCAAACCCCACCCCCGAGAGCTCCATGCCGGGGATGCATCGTGTGCAACTCCGGCGACGACGGACACGCGGCACCCATGGTCCCGAACAAGACTTCTCGCTAATTCAGTCAGCAGCTGGCCCGTGGCGCTAATTTCCGGGTGGAACGCTCGATTGAAGAAGGCGACGTGCAGCTGATCCGTCGCACGGGATTCTGACGAGGTCACGAACGGACGGTGCGTTCGGTCAATAGCCGGTCGAGGTGGCGTAGGTGGGCCCGGTCCTTAGTCGAGAAGTACCAATCGACGGTGCGATGGAGTCCTTCCATGAAGGGCACCTTCGGCTGCCATCCCAGCAGGCGCTTGGCAAGACCGTTATCCGCCACTCGGTTCAGGGGACCCGTGGGCATCTCCGGATGGAACTCTAGCCGCGCCTGGTGTTTCGTATAGCGCAGCACTTCCTGGACCGCCTCTAGCACGGTCACGCGCTCCATCGTTCCAAGGTTCACCGCCGTCCCGTCATCGATATGCTCAGCGGCCAGGATGGTTCCTTCCACGATGTCATCAATGAACGTCCAATTCCGGATTTGCTGACCCGTACCCCACACCACGAACGGGTCTTGCTTGGCAAACGCCCTGGCGGTCATAGCAATCACGGCATGGTTCTCGTGTCCCCGAGGGCCGTACACCGTGAAATATCGGCAGGAGGTAGATCGCATACCAAAGTCTTTGTGGAACGCTTTTAAGGTCATCTCGGCCATCAGCTTCGCCCAACCATACATATTGTCGGCATCGCAGGGAGGACCGACCATGTCTTCCTTCAGGTAGAGGATTTTGTCTGGGTCTGTCTGAAGATAGTTCGGATAGACGCAGCCAGACGACGCGTAGACGACTTTCTCGACGCCCGCTTGGTGACAAGCTCGGAAGACGAGGCCATCTAACAAGAAATTGCCTGCACAGGCCGCTTGATGGAGATCGACGTACCCACGTCCGCCATGGTCCGCAGCCAAATGGAACACCACCTGCATGCTCCTGACCGCCTCCTGCGCAACACCAGGTTCTCGCAAATCCGCTTGGATGAATTCGATGGCCCTGGCCTCAAGATGGCGCTGCAAGTTCTCGCGCCGGCCGCTACTTAGGTCTTCAACCACTCGTATCTTCGCCCCACGTGCGGCCAAGGCGTCGACGAGATGTGACCCAATGAACGAGGCGCCGCCTGTCACGAGCACCCTGCAATCCGGCCATTTCATCAAAGCATCCTCCTTCCCCCTATCAGGCGCCGACCAACGACTTCAGTATACCACGAGGTACCGGCCGCCTTTACTGGAGCCCCGCACTCGCTAGACCCACAGTCTGAACCCCCCTGGAGCCCTTCTGCTCCATAGAGCGGACCGCCAGTGACACAAACGCCATGAAGTACACGACCCCCCCGAAAACAAGGGTGAAGTTAGACCCGATGTCCAGCATACCCGGAAACACCACGCTCCCTAGGAGAAGTGCTTGATCGGCGACCTGTTGCCGAGCCACCAGCGACGTCAGCGCCCGATACGCGCACCCGAGGAGCGCCATGCCGACAAGGACGCCAACTGGCCCAAAATTGATGTACATTTCGATGACTTGATGAGGCACATTGACCGAGGTGCTGGAATCCCACTCATCGAGAATTCCGTATCGGTGGCCATAAACCTGGCCGAGCTGCTTGATCGGTTTGCTGGGAAACAAGAAACGGGGTACTAGCGACCAAAGCAGATCTGAGTACGTTTCCCCCTCCCAGAAAGGAATCACGGAGGGAGTTTGCTCCATCACATACACCACGGCTTCCAACTGGCTATACCGGAGCGCGGTACTTTCTGTTTGTTCGGCATAGGTTCCAGTCCCTCCTTCGACCAGGTGAGTGAAAGCTAGCTCGACGAAGGCAAACGCTTTGTCGAAGGGCGAGGACGCCGCGTTGACTGGGCCTTCCTCGGATCCCCAGGTCATTTGCCGATACTGCGACTTCACCGAGCCGGCGAAAGGTATGAAGCAGAGGACGGTCACCGTGATCGCCGGCCAAGGAATCTTTCTCCGTTCCCCAGTATAGCAGAAGAGTAAAGGCATCAGTACCGCGAGCACCTCGGCGAGAAGTCCGGATGCCAACCCGAGCATGACGTGGGTTGGCACGGCTACTCCCCAAAGGAGAAATATGAGCAAGATGGGAAGTTGGCCCCGCAACTGCAACAGGAGCAAGCAGACCATCCCGAAACTCCCTAGTCCGATCCCCAACGTAATCAGTTGGGCAAAGGCTACCGGGAGATGTATGAAACCGCTCAGATACCTCACGGCGATCCCCAAGAGAGTGAACCACATCCCCTTTCTCTCCATTTGCCGGGGGTCCAGCGGTGGCCTTGAAACCTTCTGGCCCACCCGCACTTCAGCCCACATCCCCAGCGGGCCATAGAAAGCGAGCAGCAGCAGGGCCGCCCCCAAGACCGTGAGTTGTATTGCCGTCATGACGACCTCTGGAGATACGAACATGAACGTACGCTCGAAACTTTCTGAACTTAGTGTGGACGGGGAGAAGGTGAAAAAGTACATTATCCCCCAGATCGGCATCACGGGGATCCGGAGCCCATGCCCACCGAGGAAGAACAAGGCGGGGAGGCAACAAAGCACGTAGAGCACCGCAGTCCACCACACTTCTCCAGCGGCGGCCCAGCCCATTCTCGGTTGGATACCTAAGAACCAGACGATAACGAAGAGCGCCGCGGTGGTCCCGATCTGCTGGGCTGTTCGTCGTTCCTGTGTCGCCATGGATTTGTTGGTCCTCTTACGCTACCAGTCTACCATGTACGATGGGATGCTACGGCGATGCCAAGTACCGATCCAGTGCGGCTCGGACCTCTTTAGTCTCAGTGAGGTTGATGCACCGATTGTCATACGGGCATTGTTCAAGCTGGCATGCCTGACACGCCACCCATTTTCTGAGAACGGTATGCTGCGCACCATAAGGGGACCATTTGTCGCGGATGTCACGACAGGAAAACACGGAGATGCAGGAGGTCCCGACCGCCGCGGCCAGATGCTGCACCCCGGAGTCGTTGCACACCAGGACATGGCATCGTCTCAGTAATTCGCAGCATTCCAGGAGCGACAGATTTCCGGCTACGCTGAGACTTCCTTCGCCGATGTCCTCTGCGATCTGCTGGCAGAGCAAAGCGTCACGCTCCCCTCCCAAGATCGCAATGGAAAATCCGCGCCGGCAAATGAACCGACCCACCTCGGCAAACCGATCAGCTGGCCAACGGTTGGGCGATCGTTTCGCAGCA
>JAHFDE010000192.1 GCA_023249165.1 Candidatus Methylomirabilota bacterium
AGCAGGAAACAGAGGGACTGCTCGGGCAGATCCTGGTGGAGACGGAGGGAAAGGCATGAGTCTGCAGATCTCCAGCTTTGTGTCGTTAGGCGTCGCGATTGTGGACTCAGGCCACCAAGGTGAGTGGCGCGGGGGAGTCTCACCCCCACGCCCTCGCAGAACCGTACGTGAACGTCTCCGCTCATACGGCTCCCGCTGTGGAGCTTCGCCGCACGCCCATCTGCCAGTGGGCAAACAACCCTGGATCACGCCGGGAAATCCGTGCAATCCAGTGCGTCGCCCTGCGCAAATGCCCACGCAGCTTCTTGTATTTCCGATAGGCCCAGCGGGCCAATGAACGGTCCAGTTGACGCATCATCGGATACAGCGCCGAGCGATAATACCGCCCATAATATTGGAGCCAGCCCCGAATCTTCGGGTTGAACATCCGTGACAGATCCTCGATCGACTTATCGCTGCGCAAGTGCAGCTGCCAACTGCGAATCTCCGCCCGAATCTCCTTGCCCGCTTTCTCAGCCACCGCCGGACTGAAGTTGATGAAGAACTTTCCCTTCCAGTTCTTTGATCGCCGGGGCCGAAACGTATAGCCCAAGAAATCGAACTTCTCGTGCGGGTACGTCCCTCGCCGGTCATCATCCTTGCAATAGACGATCTTCGTCTTCTCTGGATGAAGCTCCAGCCGGCATTCTTGCATGCGCGCAGCAATGGCTGCCCGTACCTCCTGGGCTTCCGCCTCTGTCCGACAGTGCACAATCGCATCATCGGCATACCTTTCGAACAGCAGATGCGGATAGGTCCTCTGCATCCACCGGTCGAACGCATAATGCAGAAACAGATTGGCCAACAGGGGACTGACGACCCCACCTTGCGGCGTGCCCTTCCTACGCTCCATCACGTGGCCGTCCGCCTCTTGCGCTGGCGCTTTCAGCCACCGCTCGATGTAGAGGACCATCCACGTGTCCTTCGCGTGCTTCTTCACCGCCCGCATCAGGAGATCATGGTCGATGTTGTCGAAGAAGCCTTTGATATCTAGGTCGATGACCCAGTCCAGCTTCCAGCAGCGCTGCCGGGTTTGCCCCACGGCCTCCAGCGCCGATTTCCTCGGACGATATCCATAGGAATCGGGATGAAACAGGGGGTCCACCACGGGCTCCAATCTCGACTTCACCACCATCTGCGCGATCCGATCCGACACGGTCGGTATCCCCAGCGTCCTCTCCCCGCCGTTGGCTTTCGGTATGTTCACCGTCCGCACCGGCGGCGGAAAGTAGCTGCCCGACGACATCCGATTCCAGATGCGATACAGGTTGTCCTTCACCTTGGTCTCGAATGCCGCAATCGACTGCCCATCGACTCCGGCGGCTCCGTGATTCGCCTTCACCTTCTGATACGCTTCCCAGACCTCTTGCTTGGAAATACTGAACGGCTTTGCCTCACTCATCGGCTCCTCCCATTGCTGGTTGGCTCATTGAATCAGGCTCCACAACACCACCCCTTCGCTCCATCCCGTTGTCGGGGACTTCGTCGCTACTACGAGTGGTTCCGCCCCTGTGCACCGCTTCCGTACTCTCGCCCTCATGGGTCTTCCACTTGAGCTTCTCCGTTCGCATCGGTGCTCCAGGTTCCCACGTTCCGTCCAACCGCCTCTGACAGGCTCAGGCCACCTTCATGCCGGATGTCGCCCCGTCCGTCGGCAGGCACCGCCGGGGCTGCTCCCGCGGTAACGACTCCCCGCGGTTTTGACATCGTCCCTACGCTTTCGACACGTCCTCAGTGGTTCCCTTGCGGTCCTCTTCCTGTCAGTCACCTGACCTGGTTCTTTCCAGGCCTTTTCCTCCTGTGCTCACGACCATGGCTTTTGACCACAGCCGCCGGGGGTGGTTTGGAACCTGCTCCTGCAAGCCGGTTCCGAGGGGCCGTCCCTCATCGGTTGGACAGTTACGCGCTCCGGCGGTCCTTTCGGTCGCCTTCGCGCTCGTGGCGCACAGTCGTCGGCGTAGCGCACGATGATGACATCCCCTCGTGCATACTGCCGCCGCCATCGGTCGGCCCAGAGGTCTAGGACGTAGTGCAGGTAGATATTCGCCGCCAAGGGGCTCACACTGCCCCCTTGGGGTGTCCCTTCCTCCTGCGCGTGCCACTGCCCATCTTCCAGCACGCCCGCTTGCAGCCACTTCTGCATATGGCGCACGACGCGCTGGTCTCCAATCCGATGCTCGATGAACTTCACCAGCCAGGCGTGGTCAATCGCATCAAAGAACCCACGGATGTCCGCATCGAGCACCCAGTTGACGTTACGCTTCTCGATGCCCACCGTCACCGCATCCAGGGCATCATGGGGGCCGCGACCGGGTCGAAATCCATAGGAGAATCCACGAAACTCCCCCTCGTAGATGGCGTTCAGCACTTCCACCGTGGCCCGCTGGACGATCTTATCTTCCAGGGTCGGGATGCCGATGGGCCGCTGGCGACCATCCGGCTTCGGGATGTACACCCGCTCGACAGGACGCGCGTGATACGCCCCTCGCTTGAGGCGGTCTGACAGGTCCCGCAGATTTGCCTCCAGGTTCTCGCCATAGGCCGCCCAGGTCTGTCCATCAACGCCCGGAGCCGCCTTGCGGTTCAGACCGTAGTACGCCTCCTGGAGTCGGTTGACGTCATAGACATGGTGCCAGAGCGCAGTCAACGGCTTCGCGTGGTCCCGCCGCGCTGCCTGTCGTATCCGGTCGAGCGCACGTTGCAGGGCATTCCGGCACTGCGTCCGGACCCTGGTTTGCTCTCCCGTCTTCCCCTTGGCCAGCTCCCTTCCCTCCACGGCCTCCGCCGCTTCGGCCTGTTCTTGACTCCTCATCGTCGTTTGTCCCTCCACCTTGTTCGGTCGCTTCATCGGTACTATGGAGCTGTCCGACTCCCTGCCCCGTGCATCACGGCCGTGCCCCCTAGGGGTTCGCCGTGCGGGCCTGGTGGCGATGGACCAGGCCAGGTGCAGGGCCTCCCGGGTCCCGCACACGATGTTTCCGTGCATGCCAGGGGTCTCCGACCCCGCCAGGTCCGCAGCCGCCTCGCCCTTACGGCGTCCACGGTGTTGCCTTCCGCGTGTTAGGAGCGCGTCGGCACCCAGATTGGCTGATTTCGGGGCTCAATACCCTGCCTGCACCTTCCCCTGTCAACGCTTCACTGCCACCGTTACCGGGAGCAGCGCATGACTCGGGGCCAGCGTGGGTGGCTAGCCCTTCGCTGTCAGAGACTTGCACTCTTTCACACCGTGCCGGTTTATCCCGGCACACCCTAACGCCCGCGGTGAGCCGCGCCCAAGAGCCGGAGCGAGGCACGAGCGGAGGCTGTTGGGCGTCGGCTCCAGTGCGTTGTTAGGTGTTTCGGCGGCTGCGCCGCCACACATGTGGAAGGAA
>JAHFDE010000193.1 GCA_023249165.1 Candidatus Methylomirabilota bacterium
TCACCGGGTGCACAAGAGAAGGGTACCCCTGCCGGCCCCACGCCGGAGGAGGTCGGGATCGAGGCGAGGCGTCGCCTCGAGCGGGTGGAGAAGCTCCGGGGCCCCAAGAAGGAACTGCGGATCAGTCCAGCGAATGTAACAGTCAACATCCGCCCACCCGATGCCGATCCGCTGGTGGACTTCAGCTATGCCGTTCTCTCCCTCACGTTGAAGAAGCCGGTTCAGGGCGTGCGGGAGATCATCTACTGGGCCTATTCCCTGTCGGATGCTGTCAGCCTGGGCGAGATCCTGAATCGGAGCGCCGGGGTCGAGGTCACGGTCCGGTGCCCGGCCCAAGGGGACGCCTCTCGGTGTTGGTTCGAATCGTTTGTCTTGCGCTGAGCCCTCCTGCGTTGACAGCCGCAGGCTAACCTCCTACGATGGGGGGGCGCGGAGAGTCCTTCGCCCCTTCGAAATGCGGGAAGGAAGAGAACCCATGCTCACCGAAGAGGTGGTCCTCAACGCCTTGCGGAAGGTCCAGGACCCGGAACTGCACCGGGACCTCGTCTCCCTGGGCATGGTGAAGACGATCACGGTGGACGGCGGTGCCGTCGCGGTCAACGGTGAACTCACCACCCCCGCCTGCCCCCTCAAAGCCCAGGTAGAGGAAGAGACGAGGGCGGCGATCCAGGCCCTACCCGGGGCGAAAGCAGTCACCGTCACCTTGACGGCCTCGGTGCGCAAGCCCCCTCCGGGGCGCCAACCTCTCCCCGGGGTCAAGCACATCCTTGCCATCGGCAGCGGTAAGGGGGGGGTGGGTAAGTCCACGGTGACGGCGAATCTCGCGGTGGCTCTCGCCGAGGCGGGCGCCGCCGTCGGCCTCCTCGATGCGGACATCTACGGACCGAGCATCCCTATCATGATGGGGGTGCACCGGCAGCCTGAGGTGGTGGGCAAGCGGATGCAGCCTCCGGCAAACCACGGGGTCAAGCTGATGTCCTTGGGCTTCCTCCTGCCAGATCATGCCGCACCGGTCGTCTGGCGGGGGCCGATGGTCGCCCAGGCGGTCAAGCAGATGTTGATGGAGGTGGATTGGGGGGAGCTCGACTACCTCCTTGTGGATCTCCCCCCGGGGACGGGGGATGCCGCTCTGACGCTCGCCCAGGCGATCCCCCTCACAGGAGCAGTCGTCGTCATGACCCCCCAGGAAGTGGCCATCCAGATCGCCACGAAAACCCTTAACATGTTTCGAACCCTCAAGGTCCCCATCCTCGGGATCATCGAGAACATGAGCCGTCTCCTCTGCCCCCACTGCGGGCGGCCGGTGGATCTGTTCGGCCACGGCGGCGGCCGCAAGGCCAGCCAGCGCCTCGAAGTCCCATTCTTGGGAGAGATTCCCCTCGACCTCGCCCTTCGCCAGGGTGCCGATGTGGGGCGGCCTCTCCTCATCGAGGCCCCCTCGTCTCCGGTGGCGGACATCTTTCGGCAGGTGGCGGGAAATCTGGCCGGGAGGATCAGCGTCGAGGCGCTCAAAGAGTAGTTTCTTGTGGCTGAAGGAGCGTTCCCCTTTATTTTTCGGTGGTTTCGTTTTTTCTGGCACCCAAAATGCAACTAAGATGCGGCAGGTGGAGGATCGGGAGGTATAGGTGGGAATCATCCTGCTAGCGGATGACCAGCGGGACTCCCGGGCACGATTGCAGGGACTCCTGGAAGGACAGGGGTTTGCCGTGATCGCCGCGTCCAGTCTTGGGATGGCTGTCCCCCTGGCCAAATCCGATCCTCCAGATCTCGCCTTCTTGAACATCAGCCGATCGCGGGAAGAGGGGTGGACCGTCTGTCGCGACATCAGGCGGCTTTGCCCCAAGGCGAAGATCCTTCTCTCTGTTGAGGGGGGACCGACCGAGCATGACGTCGCGCTGGGTCGAGAAGCCGGAGCAGATGAAGTGATCCCAGAGGTCCGCAGCCTGGAGCAGGTATCCAGATTTCTCGAGGCGGCCTCGGCTGGGCACTCTCTGACGTGTCCGGAGTGTCAGAGCGTCTTTCGCTTGCAGCAGATGCCTGTGCCTGGCTCGAGGGTGGAGGCCCAGTGTCCCGACTGCCATTTTCTCATTGGTGTGATGTCCCAGGGACAGGAAACGGTTACGCTGGATGCCCCCTTCGTTGGCCGGCCGAAGATCCTCGTGGTGGAGGACACCAAATTCTTCCGGGCCTACCTTACGGACCTGCTCGTCGGTGCGGGGTTCGACGTGGTGACGGCGCAGGACGGGGTGGAGGCGTTGGAATACCTCAGCGGGGAATGTCCCGACCTGGTCATTACCGATGTCTTGATGCCACGCATGCACGGCTTCGATCTCTGCCGCAAGATCAAGGACCGCCCGGAGACCGCCTCGGTGCCGGTCATCATGATGACCCAGGTGTACACGCGGATGCACAATGAGAAGGAGGCCCGCGGGGTCCTCGGGGCGGATGACTATATCACGAAGCCGTTCCAGCCGAGCGACCTGCTCACCCGCATCTGGCGCTTCCTCCCTTACACCTTGTAAATCCTGCTTGACAGCCGCACGCCTCCCAGGGTATGTAGCAAGCCACATTCGAAAAGGGCTGGGGTAGGGAAGGTGGTGTATCCCCGAAGAGTCGGGGAGAGTCCACTGCTGCCCCGCAACTGTGAGCGGTGATGAAATCCGCAGCGGCCACTGTCCCGCGGAGCGGGATGGGAAGGCGCGGAGAGTAAGAGGACCCGCGAGCCAGGACACCTGCCCAGCCCGGCACAGGAGCGAAGGCCTTCCGAGGGGAAAGGTCACCGCGTGAGCTGGGCCAGGTGCCGAAAGGCACCGGCGATCTCAAGCGACGGGAGCCCCAACCTTGAAGGTTGGGGCTTATTTTTTCGGAGGGATCCCTGGATGAAGGTCCCACGGGTCATCGTCGCCGGGGAGGAGAGCGGGTGCGGCAAGAGCACTGTCGCCCTTGGTCTGATGGGAGCCACTGCTGCAACAGGGCTCGCGGTGCAGGGATTCAAGACCGGCCCGGACTTTATCGATCCCTCGTACTACCGGGCGGTCACCGGGCGCCCGGGACGGAATCTGGACCTCTGGATGCTTTCGGCAGAGGCGGTGTTGGAGCTTTTCATTCACCATGGGGCGAAGGCCGATCTCGCGGTCATCGAGGGGGTCATGGGGCTGTACGATGGCGCGTACCCCGACGACGAGGGAAGCACCGCGCATCTGTCCAAGGTGCTCCAGGCACCGGTCCTGCTCGTCCTTGACGCCTGGCGCTCTTCCTCTTCTCTCGGGGCCAAGGCAGCAGGCTTTCGGACCTTCGATCCTGCGGTGAAGCTTGAGGGCGTGATCTTGAACGGTATTGCAGGCGAGGCGCACGAGCGGGCCGCCCGCCAGGCAGTCGAGCGGGCCGGCGTGCCGGTCGT
>JAHFDE010000194.1 GCA_023249165.1 Candidatus Methylomirabilota bacterium
CCCGCTTCAAGAAAGGGTATTCGACTACGCCGTGGTGGGCGAAAGCGTCGAGCGGAGTGGCGCCCGCAAGAAGGAGGTCCTCCTCGCCATCGCCTCCGAGCCCGAGGTGGATCGCTATATCCGGATCGTCGAGGAGGCGGGGCTGACCCCGTGGCTCGTCACCTCGCGCCCGCTGGCTTTAATGGCGGCCGTCACGCTCCAGGATACAGGCGGAGGGCCGGTCGTCGTCGCCTCATTAGACGGCACCATGCTTCAGGCCCTGGTGGCCGAGGAGGGGATCCTCCACCTCTCTCGCGAGATCACCCTCTCGGCAGTCCCCGGAAGCAATGGGGCCGAGTCGTGGGACGAGGTGACCACCGAGATCCACCGGTCGCTGCTCTATTTTTTCGAGAAGTCACCCCGGTGGCGGGTGGGACGGATCATCCTGGCCGGCAATTCGGCGAATCTCGGAGGCCTGCGCGAGGCGCTGGCCAAGGATCCCACCGTGCGGGTAGACGTCTTTGATCCGAAAGAGGGGGTGGAGCTTTACGCTCCGGAGGGTGAGGAACCTGCCTGGCGCTCTGCGCTGCCGGGCCTGGCGGTCCCGCTGGGCTTGGCCAGCGGGCGGCCCGAGGTGGGGATCGGTCTGCTCCCCCGGCACGTCCAGGAGCGGAAGTGGGGGAGGGTCAGACGCGTCGCCGTCGCCGGCATAGCCGCCGGGGCGCTCGTCCTCGGCTCCATCACCCTCTACGCCGTCACGCGGGGAGAGGAGTCGCTGCGCAAGGCACTCGACTCACAGCGGACCATGCTGATCAACCTCGAGCAGCAGATTAGAGAGGTCGAGGAGGCAGAGCGTCAGCGAGAGCTGCATCGGGCCCGGCTCAGCCTGCTCGAGGGCGGGTTGTGGAGCGGCCCCTTCTGGCGAGGGGTCTTCCGCGAGATCAGCCTGCATGCCCCCCCGGATCTCTTGCTCCATGGGCTCAAGCTTGAGGTGGGGCCCAGCGGGTACCGCATGGTCGTCACGGGACAAGTGATATCCGGGTCCCCGTACGAGGCCCATGTGGGCTTCAATCGGTTCTATGAGGGGCTTCAGGGTTCGCCGTTTCTGCAAGCGGTGACGCTCCTGCAGCCCGTCAGGGTCAGTCGGGTCCCCCGTCCCGAGCCCGTAGAGGAGGCTGCAGAGGGAGAGGGGACCAAGGCGGCCGCAAAGGTCACGTCTTTTCCGGAGGGACGGTCCCAGCTCGAGTTCAGCCTGGCCTTGGGCTTGCGCGCCGTCACTGGGAGATAACGATGCGCGAGTGGTATCGCCGGCTTCCTGCTGCCGTCAGAATCTTGGCGCAGATCGGACTCCTCTTCGCGGCGGTGACGATCGTGATCTCGCTGCTTCTCTATCCGAAGATTCGCCGATTGGCCGCTCACCAACCTGAGGTGGCGAGCCTGTTGTGGAAGGTGGACGCGGGCCTCAGACACATGACCGACTTTACCCCGCCCACGGAGGCGGAGCGGGAGGCATGGGCAGCATCGCGGAGCCAGCTGCTGGCAAAGCTGCCGCCGGATGAAGACCTGCCCAAGCTGCTCGAGGCGCTCAGCCTCCTCGCGGGCCGGAACCGCGTCGCAGAGCTCGTGGTGAGCACGTCGCCCCGGGTTTCCCTGAAGGCGGACGCCGCATCCCCGCTCATGGGGGAGGCGGCCCTGGCGAAGGCCCAGCCCGACCTCGGGGTCGAGCTGGGGTATTACCCGATCGCGGTCTCCTTCCAGGCAGGATACCGGGACCTGGCCCGTTTTCTCGAAGGGGTAGAGCGGCTATCGCCGCTGGTCTCCGTCGCCTCTTTGGAGGTGCGGAGAGGGGTGCCGCAGGTCGGGGTGCAGATGGTTCTCAGGGCATATCATTCAGGGAGCAAGGTGAATGCTTCGCGGTAAGGTCATTATGATAGCGGTGGGCCTGCTCCTCGTAGGGATCGCGCTTCGGTTCTGGCTCGGGTCGCGTCCTGCTCCCCGTCCGGGCCGAGCCGGGCGTCCCCAGGCGGTGACCCAGGCTTCTCCGGACGCACGCGAGAAAGCGCCACACGGACCCGCGACGTCTTCGCCCGACCTGACCGTCAGGCGCGAGGAGCTCGAGGCCTTGAGCAGTGGTCCCTGGGGGCGGAACCCCTTCTTGACCCCTGATGAAGAGGCCGCACATCTCGGGCAGGCGAGACCGGTCGATTTCTCCGCCGAGTTTGCACCCCGCGAGGTGCGGGCAATTTTGATGGGTGAGGGGAGGAGGATCGCCAATATCGACGGGCACGTGGTTGCGGAGGGGGATCTGATCGGCAAGGAGCGGGTCCTCGAGATTCGACCCCACGCCGTCGTCCTGGGGCACGGTAAACGGACCCGAACCATCGAACTCACGCTCCCCGCCGCTGCAGTCCGGGCGACCCCGGCCCCAGTGACCCGAGGTGCGGGGGTTGGAGAAAGGAACGCGTTGCCATGAGAGCATCGAGACCACAGCAAGGAGTCATCCTCCTCATCGTGCTTCTCCTCGGCCTCTGGGGCTGCGCCACTCCGGAGCCGGCGCGGCCCCGGCGGCTCACCCGGGTGGAGGCCCCCGCCAAGCCACCGGACCTGGAAGAGCTGTTGGTAAGCCAGGTGGAAGAGAAGCGCAAGCTCGAGGAGCGGCTCCTCTCCTTCTCGGTCAAAGGGGTCGATGTGAAGGAGGTCCTCCAGGGTCTGGCGCAGGCCAGCGAGCTCAACATCGTCTTCGACCCGGATATCTCGGGGCCCGTCACCATCGATCTCAAAGATGTCACCTTGGGGGACGCCCTGGAGATAATCCTGAGCCCGCTCGGGCTCGAGTATCGGCGAGAGAAGAACGTGATCCGGGTGAAGAAACCTGCGCTCGAGACGCGCATCTTCACCCTCGATTACGTCAGCCTGACGCGGAGCGGAACGAGCACCATGAGTGTGTCCGCGTCTGCCGCAGCGACGGGGGGCATCTCTGCCGTGCCCGTAACCCCAGGCACGACGACGACTGCGGGCGGCGCAGGGATCACCGGAGGGAGCGTCTCCGTCGATTCGAAGCAACGCGAGACCGAGTTCTACAAGGATATCGCGGAGGATCTGAAACCGCTCCTCTCACCCCAGGGGAGGCTGGCGGTGAACAAACAATCCGGGACCGTGGCTGTCACCGACTTTCCGGCCAATCTGCGACAGGTCGCCGCCTTCCTCGAGAGGGTCACCGGGACGATTCTGCGGCAGGTGCTCATCAATGCCCAGGTGCTGGAGGTGGCCCTCAGCGACTCGTTCCGCTTTGGCATCGATTGGGCCGTGATCGCGGAGATCCTCGCATCTCAGGGGACCTTGACCGCCCTCCAGAACCTGAGCCCCAATACCGGCCTCTTCCGCATCGGGGTGACCGGCAGCGACTATTCGGTG